>CAIYTD010000001.1 GCA_903928955.1 Oligoflexia bacterium
CTATTTTAGAAAACACAAAAAATTTCTCTATTTTTTTAAAAATAAAATAAGGAATGTACACTCGGTTACAATCGACTTTATTTTAACTATTCTTTAATCAGCAGCTCCAAAGCTGCTCCTTCATTTCACAAAAAGAACAACTTGTTGGCCCTTCTTTAAGTCTACAAGAGAAAGCGCCTGGCACCCCTCACCCACCCAGCGCCACTTGCGTTTTTGTACCAATTCTTGATAGAAAAACTCAAATTTATCTGGTGTAGGCGAGAGAAGGGCAAAATCTATATCATTCCAAAAAATTTCAGTGTTAGGAATACGATCCGTCAAAACACGACTCAACGGCACAAGACCTAAAAGCTGGCTAGAAACCCATCCTCGAGTTCCTAAACAAGGAAGCAAATTTTGGGTTTCTTTGCGGATCTGCCAAACCAAAGGCAAAGGAATAAAAATCTGAACACTCGAACTCCCCAATAAAAGCGAAGCTCCCAATGCCCAAACGGGGAAAAACCTGCTTCTTTTCCATTTTAGTTTGGAACCCATGCAAGCTGCACAAGCCCAAAAGGAAGCTAAAAAAGGAGCTGAATAATAATTCCAAAGATGGCGTGCATCAAAAAGAGAATAAACAATGGAAAGAGGAACTGCAACCCACCAAAACCGCGCTGAAGTCACTACCCAGGGTGCAAGAATGAGTAAGGAAAGCCAAGGCCGAGAAACCCAAAAGCTCACTCCTTTCTGGACGAAATGGATCCAGCCACCCGCGTCAGAAACTACCTGAATAAAAATTCTGCCCACATCCAGTGGATGACTCCAATGCTGCCCGCTCAAAAGACCTAAACTTACTTTTTTAGAAACAATGAGTCCCTGCCAGTGGATCGGCCCCAGAAGCCCTAAACTCCAATCCTGTACCAGCCTCATCTGAAACAGTACCACTCCGAGAGCGATAACAGCACTTAGCCCGGCTGCCTTTTTTTGCTCGCCTTTTAAATCAAAGAAACTCCAACAAATCCAAGGTCCTAAAATCAAGAAGGAATCCTCTTTGACTCCCATAGCTAAAAAAGTAGATATTCCTAAAGTAACCCATCGCACTCTCGGCTGACCTCCGTCAGACCCTCCCAAGCCCATCGCCCAAAACCATAAAAAAATACAAACAGGATACATGACCTCTGGATGAACATCGTATAAAAGAACTTTACCCACTTGAGTGGATGAATAGAAAGCGAGCATCCAAAAAAAAGCTCCCCAAGTCCCCCAATCGCGCCGAGTGAGAACTCCTAAAAGAAAGCCAGCACCACTCAAAGCTGCAGGCCCAGCCATCAAGGCGACCGGAACCGCACCGAATAGAAATACAAACGGCAATAAAATACACCACGTGATCATTGGATGTATGATTCCATGCTGAACAAATCCAATGTCTTGGGGTGCAAATCGAGTCAGAAAGAGACCGCCCTTTTTCATCTGCTCTAAAATATCTACGAAAAGCCAAAAATCTTGGGCATTCAAACTCAATGATACAAATTGAGAATATTTTTCTAATGCAGCGAAAAAAAAGAAAAAAGCAGAAAATAAGAGAAGAATTTTTATAAAATGACGCTCAACGACTCCACGAAAAACTTTCAGATAATGACTCCAAAAGTTTGGAACCCATCCTGGAATCCAAGACAACAAATAGAAAAAACCCAATCCCCATAAAAACCACCGAAATTTAAAAATTCCATACGTAATCTGCATTGTTATTACCCTAAAGAACTAACATCGCATCACCATAACTAAAAAAACGGTACCGCTTCTTTATTGCATCTTGGTAAGCAGCAAGGGTTAAATCTTTTCCTGCCAAAGTACATACCAACATCAAGAGAGTGGAGCGTGGCAAATGAAAGTTGGTCAATAAACGGTCTACTACCCGAAAAGAATAAGCTCCCGGACGAATAAAAAGTGATGTCCTCGCACTTCCAGATGCAATGCGAAGCTTACCTTGCTTATCTATTTGCGATGCACTTTCTAATGTGCGAGCGCTCGTAGTACCCACTGCCAAAACGCGACGCTGAAGAGATTTCCACTGACATACCCTTTCAGCCACATCTGAGGAGATCTCATAACGTTCTTCATGCATCACATGTTTCGAAATATCGGCTTCCTTGACAGGTCTAAAAGTTCCCAACCCTATATTTAAGGTGACTTCGCCCCAAGAAACGCCTTTTTTTTGCAGCTCATTCATTACCGCTTCGCTCAAGTGGAGACCCGCAGTGGGAGCAGCAGCAGAACCTATTTTTTTTGCATAAATAGTCTGATAGGAAACCTCATCATCGCATCCGTCCGCTCCTACTTGCTCCGTGCGGTCTATATAATGTGGAAGTGGAAGTACTCCTGCTCCACTCTCAATAGGATCTTGATCAAACTCAGCAACGACAGTTCCAACCCGAGAATCTGCAACTCCGCGCAATAATACCCCTTGAAGCGCTCCCCCTGCCGCAAGAGGAACTTCAAAACGCAAACCGGCTACATACCTTGCACTTGCATGAAAGAGCCCCTCCCAAACATGAGGCTGAATCTCTTCCAGCAAAACAAACTCAATTTCTCCACCCTGAACCTCAACTCCATTCTTTTCTATCAATCGATGTCCCAAAAGGCGCGCCTTTAAAACACGCGTATTATTCGCAATCATGAAGTCATTTGAGTCTAAATATTCAGGAAGATCCTTAAAATTTCGATGTTCCCATTTTCCTTCTTTTCGATGAACCACTAACAAACGAGACGCATCTCTCGGCTGAATCGGCTGTTGGGCAATCAACTCTTCAGGCAAATCAAAGGAATAACTACTTAATAGATCCATCATCTGTACTTAGCCTTAGCACATATTCACCAGAGCTTCCTCAGCTGTGCATCGGGATAATAATATTTTAAAATAGCAGGCATTTTATAGCCTTTTTCACCCATTACTTTAACTCCCCATTGACACATTCCCACACCATGCCCATTACCTTTTCCACTAAAAGTCCATTTTTTAGCCTCAGCAATGGAAGCAGATGTTACTTCAAAAGAAGTGCTTCTCATGCGAGAGCTGCCGATCCAATTTCTCAATAGAACACCAGAAAGAGGCAATTGAAAAAAATGGTTCCCCAACGACCAGGTCATCCCTAACTGAGAAACTCTCTCATTCGAATTCCTCGATAGCACTCGAAGATTCAGAAGACTTCCACTCTGCAAGATTTCTAAAGCATTCTGAGGCCACCCCGGTTGCAGTCCCTCTTTTTTAAAACCCTCTAAGATTGCCTGAGATACTTCTCGACTGAACAAATCCAATCTCCATCCAAAACGAGGCGAATCCAAACAAAAGGGACACGTAACAGAACGTTTCAACCCAGGAAAAGACCCACCCCATACGTTTTCAGGAAGTTCAGTCTTACCCCCACAAGTGGAATGATAAAAAGCTTTAATAGGAATAGGATGAAGATCCGTTCCGATTGTCAAAACAATCCCCCTCGTACTCTCAACAGCACGGGATGAATGAAAATCCTCACGCGTGGATCCATGATAAACTTGGTCTTTTATGCTTGCATCCACATCAAAATAGGACGATTTGTTATTTCGCTTTTCTAAAATTTGATAATAAGCATAAGTTCTTGCAGCAACGACTTGAGCAGCTATTGATGCTGGGTTCCACTGAGAAGAAAACTCAGAGTTCACCAAGCCATCGAGATATTTTTCTAAGTCTACGTGATTCACTACTTCGCAAGAATTTCCGACAGAATAAATCCTCAGCTCATTTCGATAAGCCTGTCCATTATAGTATAAAAAACCCGTTGGAGACTCAATCCTAATTGGATCTCCCCATTCGAAAGTTTTTTCATTTGAATCCGATCGAGAAGCTCGGACCTGAATTTTTCCATTTTGACATTTGAAATTCCATTCGCTTTTTCGATCACGCGAAATCATTAATTTTGGCTCGCCCTTTTTTTCCTGATAGATTCGTAAATCAAAACCTCGCACTTGAAGATAATTGACAGGCTCAGGCATTCTCACTCGAATTAAAATATCTTTAACACTATGCGGTGAATGAGTTCGCGCAGAGGAGTCAAACCCCGAGATCAACCCGATTACAATCAAAAAAGGAATATATTTTGGAATACATATGGAACAAATCATTTTCCCAACAGAATAGAGCTCCTCTTCTGTAAAGGCAAATTTTTCCTATTTAGTAGAATGCTCGAGAGTCCGAAGCGTTTCTTGTGAGTAAAGAGAATTCACAAAGCCCTTTACAAAGCGAACAACCACAAGGCCCACGAAAATTGCAGTAAACGAGCATAGGGAGATTAGAATATGGAAAAGAGAAACGATCTCACTTCTGAAGAGACTGCGGAAGAAAACAATTCTCTCCCCCAATTCTTTGGCACCGCGAAAGAGGTAGTGGCGAAATATACGCACTGCTCCTTTTGCGGTGCAAATCTCCACTTCACTCATATTACTGATTTTAGCAAAAACTTAACGCAAGAGACTGCCCGCTGCCCAGAGTGCGGAGTGAAAGCGCTACGACTCGTTCACCGACTCCAATAACTCAAAAGCTTTACAATTTTCCAGACCCCGCTATATTAGCCGCATGGCAACATCTTTACGCAGCGCATGGACACATCTTTGGGAAGGGTTCCTTCCAAAAAATGCTATTATCATGGCTCGAAGGAAATCCTTAGAAAGAATGAGTCCCTTCCCATCTGGCCTAGAAGGGGTTCAAAGGGAACTGCAAGATTGCCGTCGCTGCAAACTCTGTGAAAATCGAAAAACTCTTGTATTAGGAGAAGGAAATCCTCATTCAAAACTTGTTTTTATCGGAGAAGGACCTGGAGAATTAGAAGATCTTCAAGGTCGCCCTTTTTTAGGAGAAGAGGGCAAACTCTTAGATAAGATGCTCGAAGCAATTGGTTTACAACGCGAAAATGTGTACCTGCTCGATATGATCAAATGTAAGACACCTGAGAGTCGCAAACCCGAAAAAGATGAAATCGATTCCTGTAGCCCTTTTTTATTTCGACAAATGGATGCCATTCAACCCCAAATCATAGTTGCTTTAGGTGAATTTACAGCACAGTTTCTTTTACAATCGGAAGAACGTATTTCTCAAATGCGAGGGAAATTTTATCCCTTTCGAAACGCAAAGGTGATCCCCTTTTTTCATCCTAAATACCTATTAAAAAACTCAAAAGCTAAACGCCAAGCCTGGCTTGACCTCCAACTGCTAGCTCGCGAGCTCGGCTTAGAACTTCCAAAACGTTCGGTTCTTACAAAACAAATTTTACCTTCACAGGAGGATTCCTAATGGAACTCATACCAGGCGGCTTCTTAATAGTACTGATCCTTGTGGGCGTCTTGCTCGCTTTCAGCATCAAAATTCTCAATGAATATGAGCGAGGCGTTATCTTTCGATTGGGACGGATCATTGGAGCTAAAGGTCCCGGCCTCATTTTACTCATTCCCGGGGTAGATCGAATGGTACGAGTCGATCTGCGAACGATTACGCTCGACGTTCCACCGCAAGATGTGATCTCACGAGATAACGTAACCATCAAAGTCAACGCGGTGATCTACTTTCGAGTAGTAGAACCCAATCGAGCCGTAGTGGAAGTTGAAAATTACCTCATGGCTACCTCTAAATTAGCACAAACCACCTTGCGATCCGTATTAGGGCAAGTGGAGCTGGATGAACTTCTCGCCTCTCGAGACTCTATTAACCACAGGCTCCAAAAAATTCTAGACTCTCAAACTGAACCTTGGGGCGTAAAAATTTCCAATGTAGAAGTGAAACAAATTGACCTCCCCACAGAAATGCAGCGTGCAATGGCTAAACAAGCCGAGGCAGAACGAGAACGCCGAGCAAAAGTCATTGCCGCCGACGGAGAGCTACAAGCATCTCATAAACTCTCCGAAGCTGCCCATACTATGGAAAGCCACCCTATTTCCCTTCAACTGCGTTACCTTCAAACCATCCGGGAAATGTCGAATGAGCATGCCACAACCATCATTATTCCGCTTCCCATGGAGATCTTAAAACCCTTTATGAAATTAAACGATTAAGGCTTGAGATTAGTAAAAGGCACAGCAATCGTGAACTCAGTGTATCGATTCAACTCGGAACGCACCTGAATAGTACCCTTTAATTTTTGCACTTCATGGTGAACAGCACATAATCCTACGCCCTGACCAGAAAGAGTTGTAACCTCTGTTGCAGTAGAAAAGTCCGGATCAAAAAATTAGCCTAGGCGGTGACTTCGGCTGTCTTATTGATCAGCTTTTCCATGAGCGTATATTTAGAGCCTCTATCAACCAAGGTAAGTAACATTCCTTTATGATTCCCTCCAATGATTAGATCTCCTTCGAAATCGCCAATCCGGCCTCTTTTATTGATAATTTCAGGTCTTTTTTCAATGCTGACGCGATTAGGTATTTGACCTCTCTTATCTCTCCCGC
>CAIYTD010000002.1 GCA_903928955.1 Oligoflexia bacterium
TACAGACTGAAAGGGAGAATACAAACTAGGGAATTACAAACAGTTGACGCGGGTACAAAAAAACACTAAATCAACAAAATCAAATCAGGTGTCGTCGGATTGGTGGGACCACACTGTCATCCGATATCTGGGACGGAACACATACCAAGCTCAGACCATCGACAGCCCAAAAGCAGACCAAAATCAGTGACAACATGGAATATTTTGTGACAACAAGAGACACGCTTCAAAACTAAGCCTAGATTAGCTCTAGAAGCTTTCGTTTTAGTTTCAATTAGTTGGATTTTTTCTTGTTTTGCTAAGGGATAGTTTGGAGGTGACGTCCGGGCTCGAACCGGAACAAAACGGTTTTGCAAACCGTCCCCTTAACCATTTGGGTACGTCACCCCTACATTGATATACAGTTGCTAGCAATCTCCTGAGGTATTTGTCAATGTTCCAAGATTTTTTTCTGTCTATTCAAATTCCTCTTCGATCGGTTCCCCAAAGAATTTTATGAAGCTGCACTTGCAATCGAACAGGAAGGTGATCTTCTAGGATTTTTTCTGCTAACCAGGTCCCATCGATACCCGTAAAAGTTCCAGGAGAGCCCTGTGCAGGAATAGCTGCAGAAAAGAGTATTTCATTCGTTGGGATGACTTGGGACAAAACAATATTCTTTGCCCAAGTGTAATCGGCTTCAGAGGCAATGACGAACTTCACTTCGTCTGTAGCTTTTAGAAAGGGAAGATTTTTTTGATATCCGCCGCGATTCATTTTGCTCGCTGGGGTTTTGATATCCATAATAATGCGAGCTATTTCTGCAATCGGTTGAATCGATATTTCGCCATGAGTTTCGACGCTCACTCGGTACCCTTCTCGATGGAGAGCTTGGATGAGTGTCGGAGTTTGTCGTTGGAGTAAGGGTTCACCTCCAGTGATCAATACATTTTTTACTTGAAAGGGTTGGATCGTCGCGATAACTTCGGATATCCTTAAGTGTTGTCCATTTTTAAAAGCATAAACAGAATCACAGTAAGTACATCTTAAATTGCAGCCCGTCAGACGAATGAACGCAAAAGGTATCCCCATCAGAGATGTTTCGCCTTGAAGGCTATGAAAAATTTCTGTTACTAATAAATCTGAAAAAGCCATTGAAACCGTCCTATATCATAAAATAATAAAGCTCTCGATGCTTTCTTGGTCGAGTGCATTTCTGGAGAGGTAAGAGATGGTTTTTCATTTCTTGCATATCTTTTTTTGGAGACGCATCATGTTGGGGAGGGAGTGCAGAAGCCTCTCAGTCGGCGCTATCAGGAAAGAGGAGGAGCTGTGAAGTATCTATTTGTTGTCATCGTTCTCTGTGTATTTTTTACCAGTCCTTTTTCCTTCAGCCAGGAGTTCGATCAGGAGATAGAGAAAGACTACCCCCTGCGGTCTATAGGGAAGCTTATTGTAACGAATCCTTGGGGGGATGTGAGTGTTCAAGGTTGGCCTTTTGATAAGATTCGCATTAAGTTTAAAAAAAAGGTTCAAGCAGAGAACTTAGAAAAAGCAAAATCTTATTTTGATTCAGTTCATTATTCTTTTCATTCTTCGGAGCGAAATATTGAAATTTCAACTCAATACAGCAGTGAATTGAATATTGCAGAGCGGTTAAATGAAAAAGCACATTCAAAAATTTCGATGGATATGATTTTGTTGGCTCCAGCCAATTTGAATTTACGAATTTGGACTACAAGTGGAAAAATAAACTTGAAATCATGGGGTTCTTCGTCAGAGTTGCGATCCAACTCAGGCTCTATTCGAGTAGATGGCGTAAAAAGTAATATTTTATCGATTTTGTGTGCTTCTTGTCCGATTCAAGTTAAAAATATTGAATCTTCTCTCCGCTGTGTAGGGGGTTCGGGTCCCTTGGATCTTCATAATATTCGCGGAAAAAATATCTATGCTGAGACGGATACGGCATTTTTAAAGGTATCTAGGGTTCAAGGGGATCAACTTTATATCTCGAAAACAGGCCAAATTGACGGTCAATTTCTGACAGGTAAAATTCAGTTTCATAATAAATCTGGCTCAGTTCAATTGCGTGAAATTTCTGGATTTTTAAGTGGTTCCGCTGAAAAGGGTAGTATTTCCGCTAGCATTAAAGAGTGGGAGTTTTTAGATAAAGCGATTATTGAATCTGTGCAGGGAAATATTGATCTTGTCTTGCCTCGACATTTCTCGGGTGATGTCGATCTCAAGAGCGTTACAGGTAAAGTAGCCATCGACTTTCCTGTTGAGATTTTGCAGGACCTGATTCAAGCGGGACCAGAACCTGTGAATCATTTAGTTGGAAAAATTCGTGATGGGGGAGAGCTTTTGAAGATTTTCACCGAAAATGGAAATATTCATGTTTTTAAAGGGAAATTATGACTTTCAAAGTTTTTCTTAAAAAAAATGAATAATTTTTAAAAATGCTATTGCAGTCAGTCACGATCGGGGTTACATACATCAACACCTCGCAGATGAGTGTTACAAAAATAAAAAGCAAGCAAATAGCTTGCTTATGAACTTTTGTATTGATCTTTGACAATTAGGATGAATTTTTTGAAAGAGAAAGTGAGGGCGAGTAGGCAGGCAACTTATGTCAATGAAGATTGAGATAAGCGCTGTCGAAAACCTCGAATCAATATCTTTGAATA
>CAIYTD010000003.1 GCA_903928955.1 Oligoflexia bacterium
TAGAATGCCTTGGTTCATTCATTGTATGGAATATACAGATTTAAGACATATATTCAAGAAAAAACTAACGGCCTTCATCCCCACCGATAAATCAGGGGGCTTCCGGCCGGAAGAGTGGTGACTATTTGGTAGATCGTTGCCGCCGTGGACCTATCTGCCTTTGACTCCTGAACAAGAATCGTTTCTGAAGCTGTTTGAACCACCGGAACTGGAAGTTTTCCATCCTTACTTTTCTATTTATTTTTATCCAGACCTCTACCCTACTCCATTCAGACATAAAGCCTGATTTTGATAGAAAATCATTTTAACCTCAACTATATTACTTTCCAAAGGAAACAGCGGTGTATGGCTCGATACGTATTTACACTACTCCTATTTTGTTTAGCAATTCCCGCGTTTGGAAAAATCGTCGATTCCAACGGGAACCCCCTTCCTGAAGTGCTTCAAATTTTAAGATTGATGGAAAAATCGACTTCCTACAAAGTCATTCCTGGGGCATCTGCGAAAGAACTCACATCTGTATTACAAGAAAAGTTCATCCGTCCCAAAGGAGCTGAAAGACTCGCTCCCGCCTCATTAGCGCATTATCATCATTTGATGAAAGGGCTTTCACAAGGCAACAAAAAGAAAATTCAAGCACTTTTTAGAAAATTGGGCGACGTAGATCCTGTATTTCCGACTCAGAAGGAGTTTGATTTTATTTTAATCAACGGGTCTACTGTTCAGAATATGAGAAAGCGGATCATGTTTTTGAGCGATGCCATCCGTGATGGCAAAATCAAATTAAAAGTGAATACCCAGGTCGTATTTTTAGACGGCGAAAGAAAGCTATTTCCATCAGAAAATACTGAGAACTTAATGAACCCTGCTCCCTATCCCATAAGGACAGGATGGGAAGCTCCATCTCAGCTACCAACAGATGAACGAGAAGCTGCTGAACTCGTTTGGAATGAGCTGGATTTAACCCCCGCTTTAAGAGCCAAGCAGCCTCTCTTCGTGCATGCTGAAAAGAAACTGACAGCTCAACGTGCTGAAACTGAAGACTGCGTAATGAAATGGGCCAGTCAATACCACCCACAACCTGGGACTGCCCTTGTGGTATCGAATAACCCTTACATCTATTATCAGTCGCTTCTAACTAAAGTGATTTTTAAAAAAATGGGCTTAAATGGAATAGTTTTAGAGAGCTTAGGAAGTGGAACCCAAACCGGTAAAGATACCGAGAATGTCGATCTTGGACTCATGCTGGATAACCTCGCGCGAACTTTCTACACTCTTACTTCGATTCACGAATGATTTTCCTTAAGAGGCATTTGGGCCCTTGGAAATAATTTCGGAGTATCTTCCGTAAGTACAAAACGCATCCGATCTTCAAAGTGGGTACCCATGCTTTCCAATGCGTGCTCTCCCAGATTTAAGGCCCGTGCAATTTCTCGAGCAGCAGTGGGAAGAACAGGAGCAATCAGGATTCCCAATGCTTCAATCATACGGAGGCAAACACCCATCACTACGTGAAGGCGCTGAATTTGCGAAGGATCTTTAGCCAAAGCCCAGGGCTTCATTTCATTCACATAAAGATCACAGGAAGTCACTAACTCACACCATGCCTTAATGGCATTTTGATATTTCAATTCTGCAAATCCTAAATCCCAAGCTTCTCGAGTTTTGACTCGCAAAAGCAATAACTTCCGATCGGTTTCTGTGAGCTCACTCTCACTCAAACTCACTGTTCCTAAGTTCTTTTTAGCAATGGTATAGACTCGAGAAACAAAATTACCAATTCCATTGGCTAGATAGGCATTCAAACAATGAATATATCCTTCCAATGTAAAAGTCGAATCCAGCCCATAACTCATCTCCCGAAGAAGGTAAAAACGCAGAGTATCTTTCCCATATTGAGCTTCCAGTTCCATAGGCTGAATGGCATTTCCTAGGCTTTTACTCATTTTGGTACCCTCTACTAACCAATATCCACTAACATGGAGTTCACTGGGAAGCTGGACTCCTAAGGCAAGCAAAATAGTACTCCAATAAATCGCATGCGCTTTGAGAATATCTTTAGCAATGAGATGATGAACTGTTTCCCATAATTTTTGATCCCAACCCTCTCCTGGCCAACCTGTAGCTACCAAATAGTTCAGGAGAGCATCAAACCAAACATAGGTGACAAAGCGAGAATCAAAAGGAAGCTCAATGCCCCAAGTTAAGCGCTCCTTCGGCCTAGAAATACATAAGTCGGTAAGCGGCTGCCTCAAAAAAGAAAGCATTTCTTGGCGATAATGTTCAGGACGAATACATTTGGGATTTTTTTCCATGTGCTCAATCAGCGCACCCTGGTAGCGACTCATCAAGAAAAAATAATTTGCCTCTTTTCTGGCCTCGGGCGCTTTGAGATGATCGGGACAGAGACCACGTTCATTTAATTCTGAGTCATTCAAAAATTGTTCGCAGCCGACACAATATTTACCCTCATATTCACGAAAGACAATTTCACCACGATCCTTCAATTTTTGAAGCGCAAACTGTACAGCGCCAGTATGATCAGGGCTCGTAGTCCTATAAAATATATCAAACGAGATACCCATTTTTTCCCAAGTAGAGCGAAATTTGTGAGAAATTTCGTTTACAAAAGTCTGAGGTTCTTTTCCCTGAGCCTTTGCCATTTGTTGAATTTTTTCGCCATGCTCATCAGTCCCCGTTAAAAAAGTCACTTTCTCTCCCCGCTGAGAGCGGTGGCGCTTGACGACATCTGCCAGAATTGTAGTATAAGAATGCCCTAAATGGGGATGAGCATTCACATAATAAATGGGAGTCGTAATATAAGAACGATGGCCTTGTGTAAGCATAGGGATAAACATTTAACGAACAAAGAGTCTCTAGGCAATCTACAAATGACTCAAGTTTTATTTTAATTTTCGTTTATATTGTTCTCTACGAATGGTTTGCTTGATCGAGCCCCAAAGCGCTGGACCAAAGAAAATAAGATAATTCGAATAAATGGCTAATAAATAAATACGCCCGTACCAATCAAACTGCAAGAAACGCAAGATCAAAAGTCCACCTGAAAACCAGCCTAGCCACTTCATTTTTACAGGTATCGCAAAATAGAGACGCACTTCTAAGTCTGGAAAAAGTGTCGCTGCTGCAAGAAAGAGCGTCAATTGAAACTCAGATACTTCCGTAATGGGATAGTGAAGTAAAAATGACACTGAAATGGTAAGAATAATAGAGACTAAAACATAGAGGGTTGTTTTAAATTCTCCCCATTCTTTCTCAATGGAATTAAGAACAAAATAGACAAACCAAAGAGCAAAAATAACCCAAATCAATTGAGAGGCTACTGGCAAAGCCAGAAAAGTGATTAATCTCCAGTACTCGCCCTCCAAAACTCGCTCCGGAACCAGAGCAAGTCTCGCTACCCAGATCGGATCGACTGAAACCAAAAAAAACCCTAATACTTGCAAAGTCACAAAAAGGACTGCAATATTAGGCACAGCTAACCATCCGAGATAGCGCTCAAGAGTATTTAACCACTTTGCCGATTGATTTGAAATCATAAATAGGAATTAGCAATACCAAACTCCAGAATAGATAGCTACACTTCAAGGCTTGTTGTTTTTAAAGAGGAGAATCTCTATGCTCGTTTACGCAATCGACTTTGGAACATCTAACTCGCTCCTTGCAGCTGCAAATTCTCAAGATATTTTCTCCCCTATTCCATTGGATCCACAAGCACGAGATCCATCCATTTTGCGGAGTGTCCTGTACTTTCCTCATAGAAATGAATGCTTTTTTGGATCCCAAGCCATCCGAGAATTTACCCATCAAGACATGGAAGGTAGACTCATTAGATCCATTAAAAAATTTCTTCCCATTCGAAGCTTTATTGGAACTTGGATTGGAAATCGGCCCATGAATTTAGAGGATATTATTGGAATCTTTCTCAAGGAAATGCGAAAACGAGCCAACGAACATTTTAAGGAGGACGTCGAAACGGTAGTATTAGGCCGTCCAGCACGATTCTCTGCGGATGATTCCGAAGATCAATTTGCTGAATACCGACTCGAAAAAGCAGCAAAGTTAGCTGGATTTAAATACGTTGATTTTTGTCCCGAGCCTGTTGCCGCAGCAAGAGAATTTAGAACCCAGCTCACTGAACCTCAAATTGTGTTGATAGCAGACTTTGGAGGCGGTACCTCGGACTACACCATTCTAAGAATGACTCAAAACCCTTTTCAAAACTCAGATGTTCTCGCTATCGGAGGCGTATCCGTTGCCGGCGATGCGTTGGACGGCTCGCTGATGCGGCACAGAATTTCTCCCCATTTTGGCTCAAAAGTTCAGTATCAAGTTCCATTTGGTTCCAATATTCTCAAAATGCCTGCTCATCTGATGGAAAAAATTTGCTCGCCTCCGGAAATTTCGCTTCTTCGAAAGCCGGATACCTTTGAGTTTTTTCAAAATGTTCAAAAATGGTCTCTATCCCCACAGGATCGAAATCAAATGGACCATCTCTTTTTACTCATTGAAGAACAACTGGGTTTTCAAGTTTTTGAAGAAATAGAAAAAACAAAATGTCGATTAACAGAATCAGACCATACTGAGTTCTCCTTTCAATATCCAGCGCTTGAAATTCGAGAACTCATTAAGCGTTCAGAATACAACAGTTACGTTGAAGATAGAGTCCAGCGCATTCTCAAATCACTCGATGAAACGGTAAAAAAAGCACAAATTCGTTATGAAGATATTAATCTAATTTGTTGTACCGGAGGAACTGCAAAAGTTCCCATCATTCAAGAAGCACTCATTCAAAGATTTGGAAAAGAGAAGATTCTACAACACAATCATTTTCATTCAGTAGTCAAAGGCCTTAGTGAAAGAGCAAAAGAACTTGCACAGGGCTAACTACAATTCTTTAATCAAATGAACAATGAACATTCTGCCAGAAGCATAATGGGAACCATTAAAACCATTTGCAATGGTGATCGGATATCTTTGATCGAAAACATTAATAATATCCAACGACATTTTAAATTTCTGCATCCAGCTACTCCCATGGAATTGATATCCAAAAGTAGTATCGAGTGTGAAATGCG
The DNA here is from genome assembly GCA_903928955.1 of Oligoflexia bacterium. Classification (GTDB taxonomy): domain Bacteria; phylum Bdellovibrionota; class UBA1018; order UBA1018; family UBA1018; genus CAIYTD01. The sequence continues at coordinate 5,097 of CAIYTD010000003.1, forward strand.
AAGGTAAACTTAAACTATTATTTTCTCCAGTTCGAAGGCCGCTTCCATAAAGCCATTGATGCGTCCACCAAAAGCTATTTTTAGAATAAGTCAGCCCTGTATTAAATGTATGCTCTTGAACATGATCTAAATATTGATAGCCTGAAGCAGGAATAACTCCCGAGAGTAATCCCCCACTGACTCCTTGGCCTTTCGCGATTTCGTAAGAATAATTAAAATATTCAGCCCAATCTGAATTCAATTGCCCTTTAACTGTAAATTCAACGCCGTAAGCAAATCCCTTCTCAAAATTATAGGGTTGAGCAATAGAAGTATTTAAAAGCTGAGTATCATCGAGAATATTGAATCCATCTTTATAGTACGCATTGATCTTCATGATTTGATGGTCTAAAAATTGTTGATCTATTCCTATCTCAGTAAAATCTGCTTTTTCGGCTTTAATGTCGTAAACCTGAAGAGGTACTGTAGAGCCTGTAGTGGAATTAAATTGAGCACGCACGGCCTCAACAGGAGCGGGTTGAAATAGTTTTCCATAAAAAACATGCAGTTTTGTTGTGTCTGTTAAAAGATAACTGAATCCCGCTCGAGGTTGAAAAGAATAGTCTGTTGAATAAAGATTTGAAAACGAAAATTGAACAGCATCGAATCGAATCCCCACATTCAATACGAGCGCCTGGGAGAGAATGACTTCATCCTGAAGATACAAACTCTCATAAGTTCCCGTATTAGGATCACTCAGAACAGAAGCAGGGGTATTTAGATCCGTTTGAATCGAAAACCAACCTTCTGATCTCGAAACCTGAAATTGAAATCCTGTTTTAATCAAATGAATATCGTTAGGGCGATAAAGATAATCTCCCTTTAAACCTAAATTATTAATATGCCTATTTTGCGCAAAAGAAGAAGGAACTGACTGCGAAATAGGATGAGATCCTGGAGCAGTAGCAAAAGGAGAGTTAGCAGGATTTCCCACGCCTAAAAATTGAAGACTAGAAAGATCATTCTGAGGGTCATTCCCCACCGCAATGAGCGAATACTTATAATAAGGCGCAAATTGTAAAAAAGAACGTTCAGAAAAAGTATGCTTCCAAACGACCTGAGCAAATGCATTGGTCTCTGACTGAGTATCATTTGTCTCAGCAGGTCGATATTCGAAGGTAGGTTGCCCACTTTGCTGATTGCCGAATGAGTCTTTATAACCCGTCTGAAAAAAAGGATCTTGATGAGAAAAAGTTGCCGGAAAATTAGGAATCTGAAAATTATTTTGATTATTATACAGAATCAATGAAAATTTATTTTGATTATCAGCTAACCAATCCAATTTTATAAATTCATTGTGCCCTCTAGATAAATTATGAATGGAATCACTGCCTCCCTGACCTTGATCTGCCTGGGTTGTACTTGTAGGCTGAGAGGTTTCTAAACCACGCTGAGTTTGGTTATAATTAGTGGATATAAAATAATGGAGATTCCCTGAGTTATTCGAGCCTCCGTAAAGCAAGTGAGGAGTAATGGTGTTATAGTTACCATAATTCAACTCTATTTCACCTTCCGGTTTTTCAGGGCCAGATTTTGTCATAATATTTACAACCGCAGAAAGCCTTTGGCCATATTCTGCTGGAAGTCCCCCAGTAATCACTTCCATTTTGTCAATATTGCGAGGGCTAATCGCTTGACCAAATGTACCCGAAGGAGATTCGGGCAGCTGAACCCCATCTATTTGGTACTGAATATTGGCATGATTTCCTCGAATGAACATCTGACCAAAAGGGCCAAGTACAACGCCTGGTGTTGTTGTGGCGATGAGCTTAGGAAGTGTTACTTCCAAACCTTGCGGTAATTGAGCAATTTGATCATGATCTAATTCCGTTTCACTCATAGATGAAGTATTCAAAATCATGCGTTTGCTCGCTTTTACTTCCACAAGCATTTCACCTGAATTCGAAAGGAACGGTTCAACCCTTAAGTCTAAACGTAAAGTTTCTCCTGAAGATAATTCCACCTCTGATTCCACGGGACTGAACGGATAAAGTGAAAGTGATACTTTATATTTACCAAATGGGATCGGAAAAAAACCATAAGAGCCGGCCTCAGATGAAAGCATTTCTTGAAGGATTCGCCCCTCTCCATCGAAGAGTTGCACTCTGATTCCTGATCTTGGACTGCCTTCTGGATCCAAAACCCTACCTGAAATTGCACCCTCGGTTCCAGCCCAAGAGAGTGCAGAGAAAAATAAAAACAATCCTTGTATCAAACTCCAAAATTTCAATTGAATCACAGATTCAGTCACAACCTATCCCATCTTGTACGATTATTTGATGTCCATGATGTTCAACAAGTAGAAGCCAATTGCAATAATTATGTAAGGCGACTAAAAACAAATGATCAATTAAAGGAGACTTATGCCTAGTTTGGTGTCAGGTATCGAATTTATTTTCAGAGGAGGATTTATGATGTATCCTCTTTTGATTTCAGCACTCATTGCACTGACGGTGATTTTTGAGAGACTCTATGTTTTTCATCGGAACTATGCAACACCTCGTCTAGTCATTTCAGATATTTTTAAGCAGATTCAGTCCAATGAGCTGACTCAAGCATCCAAGCGCTGCGAGAATCTCAAAACACCCGTTGCTTCGGTGCTAGCGGCTGGAATCGGACATTTTGAGAGTCCTATTGAAGAAATGGAGCTCTCGATGAATAATCAAGCAGAAGCATGGATCCCCGTCCTAGAGCGCAGAATAGAAATCATTGATACCGTGATCACTGCAGCTCCACTCATGGGCCTTCTAGGAACCATTACAGGAATGATGGCTTCCTTTCAGGTCCTCTCTGAAAAAGGAGTCAATGAACCAAACGCAATTACAGGGGGAGTCGCTGAGGCGCTGATCGCCACTGCAACAGGACTTGTGATTGCTTTGATTTGCCTCGTAGCCTATAATTACCTGTCCACTCGAGTGAAAGTTTTTATTTATGAGATTGAATCGATTGCATCTCGACTTGTGGAAATGAGATTAGCACTTCAACGACAAAAAAAAGAGAATCCACTTCCGTAAAATCGGTGAGTTGCCCCGAAATATTTGAGGAAACAGAGGATGAAAATCAGACAAAGACCTTTTAAACGCGCTCGTATCGAAATCATTCCAATGATCGATGTGATTTTTTTTCTTCTTATTTTTTTCATGGTCTCTTCGCTTGCTATGACTAAAATAAATAGTCTTCCAGTCAGTCTACCTAAAACATCTTCCTCTCCAGAAGCACTGAAACAAAATGTCATACTGACAATCAAAAAAGATGGCTCTCTTTTTGTGAATAAAACTCCAGTCACTTTGGACACGCTAGGAGCCCAGCTCCAATACGAAATGCATGATCACCCTCAAGATATTGCTATAGTCAATGCGGATGCAGGCACTCAGTATGGACTGGTAGTTCGAGTCATGGACCACGCCAGAAAAATAGGAGTCAGGAAGTTTGCTTTAGCAACTGAGGCAGAAGGGAAAAAACAGAGAAAATGAAAACACCTGACTGGTCTACAGATGAGAAGTCTCATGGAAATCTTTTCATCTGGAGTGCAGTTCTTGCGTTTTTTTTAGAAGCAATCATCCTGACAGAAATAGGATCAAAAAATCATTGGATCACCCAGTCCCAACCTAGAGAGGACCATTTATCCATAGAAGCCCATATTTACGAACTGCCGCATGAAACTCATTTAGTAGAAGAAAAAAAATCTCCTTCTCCATCTACCCACAAAGAAACTGTTTTAAACAAATCGCTAGGGAAAGGAAAAGCCGCTCCGCAAGCCAACCCGATTGAAGAAACCAATCAAACAGAAGCGGGTCCTAAAATGCCGCCTTCTCATGGGCCAGTGCCTGTCTATACGCCTAGCCCCGAAATTCCCACTTACCTTCAAAACAAAGAGCTAACGACTTTCGTAGTCATTGAATTTCATATTAGCATTCAAGGAATTGCAATACCGCGACTAGTAAACTCGAGTGGAAACGAAGAATTAGATGCTATTGCTATTAACACAGTAAAAAAATGGCAATTTAGAGCTGCAGAAAAAGATCACCAACCCATAGAATCAAAAATTCGATTAAGAATTAAATTTGAGGTAAAATAA
>CAIYTD010000004.1 GCA_903928955.1 Oligoflexia bacterium
AGGGTTGATTGATTTTTCGAATTTTTGTACTCATGGGTAGGGCTCCTTTTGTTAAGTACCGGCACTATGCCGGAATTGGAGCCCTTCTTCAAACCCTACCGATTAGGCGGACATTCTCAATTAATGAGCGCAGGCAGTTAGTTCGTAATTTTTATAATACTTATACAAGTAGTAATGATTTTTCCTGTGACTACACAACCCAATCCAGCAGCTCTCTTGGAAACCAAACTCATACTAAGACTAAGAAAAGTGTACTTCTAGAAGCTCAGGGCTGGATCTCCAGTCTGGATGATGTGGCACGCGCCAATAACTGCCCTAGTATAAATTAGGAATTCCTAAAATAGGCATCCAACATAGATACTGCCCAAGCGCTCACTCTATGCCCGAGACGGAATATCATCCATCCACCGAAGAGCTTCCTCATTCCATTTTTTCTCAAAAAGTTCCTGTGGCAAATCTAAAGCCGCAGCTAAACGAGGAGTTTCCTGAATCCAGCTCTTCTTTGAATCGGGAGAATCGGGAGAGATCTCTAAAATTCCCCGAAGGGCCCGACCATATCCGACTGTCTGAGGAAGCCGCCCCCAACCCTGAGCAAGAGCATGCACGACCTCCTCCAGCTCTTCCCTATGTGGCAAACCCTCAGCTACCTTTCTCCCCCAATCATCAAAAAAAGGTCCGGTTGGAACCAAAAAAACCCGATTGTTCCTCAAACACCGCGGCTTACGTAAAGCAAAATGCCGGTGGTTTTCAAAAGCCATTGAACTGCCCAAAATAGGAGATTTATAAAGTTCACCTGCTACCCAAAGACGCCCCCAATAGCGGAGCTTTCTATTCGAATCGAAAGGGAATTTGGCCAAATGATAGAATTCCAGCCTCAAGGGATCCGCTACAGAAAGATCCCACATATCCATCACTCGATCGAGGTCTCCAAAATTGTGCGCAATCTGTGCGGATGCTTTTAAGCAATTGAGACCATCATTCGCATTCCAGAGTAAACCAAAAACCTCTGAATGCCGTTGGACTAGCTCTCGAATGCTTTCAAAAAGAATTTCCCTCTGCTCCTGAGCTTGAGAATCTGAGTACTGCTGAAGGGCACAGTAGGCAGCAGTCGCAACAGTAAACCATTCCCCCATGTGTCCCCCTAAACCATGAATGACTCGATTGGAAACGAGAACAAAATCCCAATGATAACTTTCTACTACAAGTTGAGCCATCTGAAGGGCGGTTTCAAGAGGCAGTGCTGCTGGCCAAAGCTTATGTCGAATTTGATTATCCACGTCTGTCGGCACTGGAGTTGCACAGGTTAAGTAATGCGAGCAAAGACAAAGCCTAAAATACTCAAAATGACTGAGACTCTGATCTTCCTCGGAATAAGCTCTGAGAATTTTTCCAGGTAAAAACTGCCCTAAAGGGCTTTCATTCACCTCTAAATCAAAAAGATAAGGCATTGTATTTTTCACTTGAGATAAGAGAAGTTTGGGATCGATTCCACGAGGAAGATAAACCATTAGTGTCAGTGATAACATACGAAGAGTTTTTAAAAAAACACATTGACACCTACCTTGCTTTTACTTACAAATCCTTTAGTTACTTTTCCTATTTGTGTGTGGAAAAACAATCGCCTGTAGAAAAAATACTTACTTTATTAAAAATACAGGCTGTATTTCAATAGTATAAACATGTGAGAAGAGGGGAAATAATGAAACAATTGAGTTTTTTTTTAATTGGAATATCTTTGACAACGCATGCTTTTGCAAACCAAAGATACTATATTAACTGCAACGAAACATTTATTAATCCCGCAACAGGGAGCGAAATTCAAGGTGGAAAAAACTGGAGATTTACTCTCCGAGAAAACGAACTTCATAAAAAAGTCAGCGAACTAAACGCTGAGCACAAGTATCAATTCACTACTGAAACAGTCTTTGAAACAGACTCATCATTTGGAGCTTCTCCCCAGTTCTTATCTCGATTACCAGGAGGATTTGACTTTCAACTCTTATTTGGGGTCCGCGTGGTCCCTTCTTTAACCGAAAAACCTTTTGAAACTGCAAAAGCAAAAGAGGCAACACCGAATCAAGAAGTCCACGCACCTCTCCTAGATTTACAACAGCACGACGAAACGCCCCACGCACTCCCTCCTATCCAAGTACAATCCCTTCCCATTGCTCCAGCAGCTGCTTTCAATATACCTCAAGATGCAAAAATAACGGCTGCCGGAGATTTAAGAATTAAAACCATGTACAAACCTCGACTCGGCTTTAGCAGCATGATCCTTCCTACACAACCCGAGACTGCTACTGTTCTGAATTGGGGGCCTCGGAGCTCAAGAACTGTTCACATCTACCAACCTTTCGGGGGTGGCCACGAACACATTAAACTGACCTGTGATAAATTCCTAGCTCAATAAAAAAAGGTGCTTCAGTATTTTGAAATTTTCCTGAAGCGCCTTTTAAAAATCAATAACGATAACTATCTGCTTTATAAGGACCTTGGATCGGGACATGGATATATTTTGCCTGATCTTCCCTAAGAACTGTCAAAACTGCATTGAGTTTTTTCAGTTGAAGACGCGCTACTTTTTCATCCAAATGTTTGGGCAATGTATGCACTCCCAATGGATATTTTTCTAAATGAGAAAAAAGCTCAATCTGTGCAATCGTCTGATTAGCAAAAGAAGAGGACATTACATAACTGGGGTGGCCAGTTCCACATCCCAAATTCACTAGCCTTCCCTTCGCTAATAAAATAATCCGCTTTCCATTCGGAAAAATGACATGATCGACCTGAGGTTTAATTTCCTCCCACTGATATTTTTCCAGCGAAACCACATCAATCTCATTATCGAAGTGACCAATATTACAAACAATCGCCTGGTCCTTCATTCTCAACATATGATCATGTGTAATCACATGAAAATTACCCGTCGTAGTGACAAAGATATCGCCTTGCTCAGCAGCTGCTTCCATGGTGACTACGCGATACCCTTCCATGGCTGCCTGCAAAGCGCAAATGGGATCAATTTCTGTAACCCAAACTTGAGCTGAAAGCGCCCGAAGTGCCTGAGCTGAACCCTTTCCTACATCTCCATAACCGCAAACAACAGCTACTTTTCCTGCAATCATGACGTCCGTTGCCCGCTTAATGGCATCCACCAAGGACTCACGACATCCATAGAGATTATCAAATTTAGATTTTGTAACGGAATCATTCACATTAATGGCAGGAAATTTGAGTTCTCCTCGTGCATGCATTTGAATCAAGCGATGAACACCAGTAGTAGTTTCTTCGGTGACTCCTTTAATTTGAGAAAGGCGCTTGGAGTACCAAGTCGGATGAACTTTGAGTTTTTCCTTAATCGCTGCATATAAGATGGTCTCTTCTTCAGAAGTCGGCCGAGCCAAAACGGATAAATCTTTTTCTGCGCGAGCACCCAGATGAAGAAGAAGTGTAGCATCTCCGCCATCATCTAAAATCATATTGGAATAGCCTCCATCATTCCAATCAAAAATACGATGAGTATAATCCCAATATTCTTTTAAAGTTTCGCCCTTCACTGCAAATATAGGCACACCTATTGCTGCAATAGCAGCTGCAGCATGATCTTGTGTGGAAAAAATATTACAAGATGCCCAACGCAATTCAGCACCCAAAGCGCGAAGTGTCTCAATTAAGACTGCCGTTTGAATGGTCATATGAAGGGAACCCGTAATCCTAGCACCTTTCAATGGTTTTTTAGAAGCAAACTCTTCCCGAATATCCATTAGGCCTGGCATTTCCGTTTCAGCAATTTTAATTTCTCTTCGACCCCAGTCTGCGAGCTTGATATCTGAAATCACATAATCTTTTGAAGTAACCATAGGAACAATCTCCTTGAATTAATAGCCAAGGTGAGCGCCGTTGGTAAATGTCATTCAAGCCTAGGGCAATTCGATGCCTCGCAACGCTCCTTGAATGAAGCCCCATTATATCCAAAAAAAAAAACTTGCCCAGAAACTTCTCCAAAGAAAATTTTATTTTCTTTCCGTGGGTGCCAAATACATCAACTCGCTTAATTTCGTAGAATTCAAAATCTGAGCGAGACCAAATGCGGTAAGCCCAGGAGGAAACTCTTTATTTCTCAGAATCATAGGCTGAGTAGTTTCGACACTCGCAAGATCCGGACGAAAAGAGAAAAGTAAACGTGCAACTTCCTGAGATCCGCCCAGCACTGCGAAATGAAGTGCGGTCATTCCAAACTGATCTATATGATTGATAAAATAGGAATAATCGCGCATCAGAAATTCAACCAACTCTGAGTGTCCTTTATACGCAGCTCGAAAAAGTACAGACCAGCTATTCACAGCTCTCTCTGACAAATACTCTGGATGTTCCAAGAGAACTCGAACGACTTCTGTTTGACCTTTCAATGCAGCATGATCTAAAGCAGTCCAACCTCCCTGATCCTTGAGAATGACATAAGGCGTTCCAATAAAACAATCCGTGCCAAGATCATATTCGCAGTAAAAAGGAGAATTCATGAAATACCGAACAATATCAACCCACCCTTTGTTTGCAGCCAAATGTAGAATAGTACAACCTTTTTTATTCTTCATGGCCATCAGTTCATCCATCGAAAATTTCTTCATCTCTTCTAAAACTAAAGGCAAATTTTCACTATCCAAAGCTCCATCCAAGATTTCATCCCGGTAAGCCCATGCAGATAGACTCACAGGAATAAAAAAGAGATAGAAAAAAAAACTACTTTTAAATATTCTCATGAAAATATCAATCCTCATAACCATAAACTCTTAGCATGTTTTGAGCTAATTCGAAAAGAGTTTGCCCACTAGCCTGAGCTTCTGAGGAGGCAACACAACACTCCAAATATTTCAGAAGAGAAAAAAAATCTATTTTCTGATCCCTCTCTTTCAACCAGCGACAAAGGCATTCAATTGCATTCAGCCAATCTGATAAGGTAAAGTCAGAAGTATCTATCAATTCAAAAAGAAAATCCGAAATGCGATCACTCTGCAAATGGGATTTCCCATGTTGATAAATGAGCCGACAGATCACTGTAAATTTTGCAGGCATCGAACTCGCAAGAGCGAGGAGTTCCAAACTCGAATCATCAATATCCATCTGTTTCAAGCTTTGTCGAGCACTTTCAAGCGCCCTCGTCCATTCCAATTCCTCGTGCTGAGTCTCCTGATGTTTTTGAGCTGCTAACGCTCGAACATCAAAACTCATGGTGAAGGTGGCTCATAATCCAAGAGCGAACCCAGCCATTGCTCCACCGTACGCACGGGCATTCCCTTTCTACGCGCATAATCCGCAACCTGATCTCTTGCAATATTTCCAACCTGAAAATAGCGAGATTGCGGACTTCCAAAATAAAATCCTGAAACAGAACTAGCCGGATTCATTGCAAAACTTTCAGTCAAACTTGTTCCAGTATGAACTTCAGCATCGAGCAATTTCCAAACTAATGCTTTTTCTGTATGATCCGGGCAGGCAGGGTAACCTGGAGCTGGTCTAATGCCTCGATACTTTTCAGCAATCATCTCATTTACAGTAAGATTTTCATTTTTTCCAAAACCCCATTGATCTCGCATTTTTTTATGCATCAGCTCAGCTGCTGCTTCGGCAAATCGATCCCCAATGGCTTTTACAAGAATCGAGGAATAATCATCATTCTGATCGACAAAAGTCTGAGCAAACTTTTCCACTTCCCTTCCAGCAGTCACAACAAAAGCTCCAAGATAATCTGTCCGATGTGTTGATTTTGGAGCAATAAAATCAGACAGGCAAAAATTCCCCATTTCCTCTTTCAGCTTCTCTTTCTGTTGCCTTAAAAAATGAACTGTTTGTAGGATACTTGTCTTTGAAAGATCCGAATAAACCTCGACGTCATCCCCTACACTATTGGCCGGCCAAAAACCTGTGACCGCCCTCACTTGAAAGCGCTTCTTAGAAATGATTTCTTGAAGCATTTTCTGCGCTTCATTAAAAAGATCGGTAGCCTGTTTTCCCCATTTTTCACTGGTTAGAATTTTTGGGTAAACTCCTTTTAACTCCCAGGTCCAAAAGAAAGGCGACCAATCGATATAAGGAGCAATCTCCTCTAATGGAATGGAATCAAAGATTTGAACTCCTAATCGGGAAGGCACAGCAATTTCTGCGCTCTTCCAATCGATTGGAAAAGACTTAGCTCTCGCATCCTCAATGGACAAGAGGCGAGCTCGATGCACCAAGGATTCCTGGTATTTTTTTCTCGTTTTTTCATTCTCTAATCGCACTTCCTGAGTATAGGCCTCTCTGGTACTAGGATTCAAAAATTGATTACAAACCCCGACCACTAAGGATGCATCTCCGACTCGCACCACTGGACCGTCAAAATGAGGAGCAATTTTTACTGCAGTGTGAATACGACTGGTTGTCGCGCCACCAATGAGCAGAGGCGTCCGAATGTTTTGCCGCTGCATTTCCTTCGCATTGTAAATCATTTCATCCAGGGAAGGAGTAATCAATCCGCTCATCCCAATGATGTCAGCACCCTTTTCTTTGGCGATTTCTAAAATTTTTTCGCAAGAGACCATAACGCCTAAATCAATTACTTCATAACCATTACAAGCGAGGACAACGCCTACAATATTCTTTCCGATATCATGAACGTCACCCTTAACAGTGGCAATGACAAAAACTCCTTGTTTTCTGGCATTTTTATTTTGTGCTTTTTCTTCTTCCATAAAAGGATTGAGATAAGCCACTGCTTTTTTCATCACCCTTGCACTCTTCACTACTTGTGGCAAAAACATTTTTCCTGCACCGAAAAGTTCACCCACTACCTTCATCCCGTCCATGAGTGGTCCTTCTATAACGGTGAGTGGCGCCCCATACTTGATTCGAGCTTCTTCAGTATCCACTTCAATGTGATCCACGATTCCCTTCACCAGGGCGTGTATCAATCGGGCTTCTAGTGGCTGTTTTCTCCATGCGTCATCTAATCGATCTAACTTTTCCCCCGGTTTATGTCCTTTTAACTTAATCCCCTCAGCATATTCAATTAAACGCTCAGTTGCATCTGGACGGCGATTCAATAAAACATCCTCAACTCTTTCCAATAATTCTTTTTCAACGTCCTCATATACTGCAAGCATCCCAGCATTTACAATGCCCATGTCTAATCCAGCCTGAATGGCATGATACAAGAAAGCACTATGCATGGCTTCTCGAACCACATTATTGCCTCGAAAGGAAAAAGAAATATTGCTTACTCCCCCACTCGTCAATGCTCCTGGGCAAACTTTTTTAATTTCACGCACTGCTTCGATAAAATCGACCGCATAATTATTATGTTCATCCATACCCGTAGCAACAGTCAAAATATTGGGGTCAAAAATGATATCGTGCGGATCAAATTCTGCCTGATTTACCAGTAAATCATAAGCTCGTTTACAAATCCGAACTTTCTCCTCTTGAGTTGCAGCTTGCCCCTTCTCATCAAACGCCATTACAACCACAGCAGCACCATAGCGTCTTGCAAGCTCCGCGTTTTTCAAAAATTGGGTTTCACCTTCTTTCAGACTAATAGAATTCACAATAGATTTGCCTTGAACACACTTCAAGCCAGCCTCAATGACTGACCACTTCGAACTGTCAATCATAGCTGGAACGCGACAGATGTCTGGTTCAGAAGCGATCAAATTTAAGAATCGACTCATACAGGCTTCGCTATCTAATAACCCCTCATCAAAATTAATATCCAGAATGTTTGCACCATTTTCTACCTGCTGCCTGGCTACGATGAGCGCTTGATCAAAATTCCCTTGCTCAATCAACTTTCGAAACAAGGGAGAACCTGTCACATTCGTTCTCTCACCGACCATTACAAAAGGACGACCGAGTTCCTTTTTCAGAGTCAAAGGCTCCAATCCGCTTAATTTTGTCCCTGAAACAGTTTCAGGAACTAGGCGTGGAGAAAGGCTCACCAACTTCTGTCTAATGGCTTGGATGTGACTAGGAGTTGTTCCACAACAACCACCGACTATATTTAAAAAACCGGCCAGTGCAAATTCTTCTAGAAAAGAAGAGGTCACTTCAGGCGTTTCATCATACCCCGTATCACTTAAAGGATTCGGTAAACCCGCATTAGGATAGCAACTAATGAAGCAGTCAGCAATTCGAGAAAGCTCATGAATATAGGGTCTCATCTCTTGAGCTCCCAGAGCACAATTAATGCCCACACTAAAAGGCCGTGCATGCCGAACCGAATTCCAAAATGCTTCGACCGTCTGACCCGAAAGGGTTCTACCCGAAGCGTCCGTAATGGTCACAGAAAGCATGACTGGCAAACGAAAAGGGTGTTCATCATGAAATTTTTCAATCGCAAAAATTGCCGCTTTGAGGTTCAGAGTATCAAATGTAGTTTCAGCTAAAAGAATATCAGCACCACCAGCAACCAGCCCTCTGATTTGCTCCAAGTAGTTCTCCACCAATTGATCAAAGGTAACTGCCCGATAAGCTGGATCATTGACATGGGGTGAGAGAGAACAGGTTCGATTGGTAGGGCCAATCGCCCCAGCTACAAAACACTTTCGGCCCGGCTCTTTTTGAGCCCGGTCTTCACATGCCTTTTTTGCAATTTCCGCAGAACGCTGATTCAGCTCAAATACAAGATGTTCCAAGCCATAATCAGACTGAGCGATCTGGGTTCCACTAAAAGTATTCGTTTCGATAATATCAGCACCAGCCTCTAAATATTTCCGATGAATTTCTGTCACAATATCGGGACGAGTCAGACTCAACAAATCATTGTTTCCTTTGAGATCCTTCCCATGATCTTTAAATCGGTCACCGCGAAAATCAACCTCTTCCAGATGGTATTGTTGAATCATGGTCCCCATGGCTCCATCGAGGAATACAATTCTTCTCTTCAGAAGTTCCCCCAAGAGATCGGCTGACTTGGATTCATTTTTTGCTAAATCGGATGCAGTCTTCACGAAAAACCTTTCAGAAACAACTTTAAGTCTCAGGCAAATACTAAATTTGCTTTAGCTAACAGTCAAGGAATGACATACTCCTCTGCTCTTATATGAAACAAACACATCTTAAGACAGAAGTTGCCGCTGGCATTACTACTTTTTTTACAATGGTCTATATCATTATCGTCAATCCTTCTATTTTAGCGTCAGAAGGTATTGGGATGCCCTTTTCTGGGGTACTTACGGCGACTGTTGTTCTTGCGTTTTCTATGACTTTTCTGATGGGTATTTATGCTCAACTCCCATTTGCTGTCGCACCGGGCATAGGCATTAACGCACTCTTTGCTTATACGATTGTGGTGAGAAATCATGTCCCCTGGACAATTGCTCTAGGAATTGTATTCTGGTCAGGTGTCCTTTTTTTAATCTGCTCCCTCACTTCCATCCGAGTAAAAATAGCAGATGCTATTCCTCAGAACTTAAAGTTTGCTTCTAGTCTTGGAATCGGAATTTTCCTCACCTTTATTGGACTTAAAAATGCCGGAATCATCATTCATGATCCAGTGACTCTTTTACGCTTGGGGCATCTCAATCGCAATTCAGCTTTTGTCATGATCGGACTCTGCTGGATGATCCTTCTCATACGGAAAAAAAATCCTTTTGCATTCCTTTCGGGGATTGGCCTGATCACATTTTTTGGGTTTTTAGATGGACAAATCAGAGTTCCTTCACCCCTCTTCAGCCAGCCGGACTTTCATTCCACTTTTTTCAAACTGGACATCAAGAATTCTCTAAAATTTGCATTTATTCCATCTATGATTTCCATTCTTTTTACAGATTTATTTGACTCTATTTCCGCTTTTATGGGCTGCTCTCAAGCCTTAAAATTACAAGAACAAGATCAATCTCCCAAAAACCTACGAGAAGGACTCATAGTGGATTCTTGGGCAACACTTTGTGCAGGTCTTTTTGGAACGTCCGCAGGAGTCACCTTCATTGAAAGCGCTGCTGGAATCGAAGTAGGAGGGCGCAGTGGTCTCACCTCCATTGTTACTGCTTTATGCTTTCTGCCTTGCCTTTTTCTAGCCCCTTTAGCTGGAATGGTCCCCTCCTATGCAACAGCTCCAGTTTTGATTTTAGTAGGCTCGTTGATGTTTAAAACGATTCGATTCATCCGAGTGGATGAATTTGAGGATCTCGTTCCGGCCTTTCTTACGGCAATCCTCATTCCACTAACTTTCTCAATTACTCAAGGGATCCTATGGGGACTTAGTTCTCATGTTGCCCTTTATTTAGCGGTTGGAAGACAGAAGGAAATTCCACCCATGCTCTACGGACTCGCTTCCATCGCGATTCTAATGATCGTCTACGGGTAGCGGATAGCTATAATCGGAACACCGCTTTAAGTTGAGCACCGAATTGATAGGTACGGCTTTCAGGCTCAGTGAAATCCCAATCCAGAGTCTCTAGCCTTCCAATATAACTCTCTTCATAAACAATGGATTCGATAAATGGGTTCAAAGTGAGTCCGAAAGTGTTACTCACCCAATAAGTGATTGGAGCCTGAATTTTCCAAGATATTCCAACATTTAAAGAATTTGAAAGAATTTGGTCCTGAGCAGCTTGAAGCATCCTGTCTGGAAAAATAATTGTAAAATTACCTAAAAGAGGAATTCCTATAGAAGTATCTACGCCAAATTGAATCTGATCACTCAAAAAATAATCCCACTTTAAACCCAAAGAGAGCGAAATAGTGGTATAAATTTCATCGTACGAACCAGCCGCACTGAGAGAAAGCTTGTCGAGTTGGCGACTCCAGCTTCGAAAATTAAATCCCCCATAAACACTTAAATCATTGTAATCAATGGACTACAGACACATAGCCAAACGCATATAACTATCTTAGTGTTCATTTTTTTCTCGTTTCTCATTATTTTTTATTTTGAGTTTTTATCTATAATATCTAGATCTATATAAGTCAATTATTATTTAATAAATTTTATGTAAATTAAACCCATTAA
>CAIYTD010000005.1 GCA_903928955.1 Oligoflexia bacterium
GTTGTCTTGAAACCTACCGATATCAGGTCGAGAGTAAGTCGAAAAGCATGTGGAGTCCTTTCATTGCTACATGTGTCGCACCACTCCTGCTCAGGGAGGAATGCTCAATGCGCGTAGAGAATGCAAATCGAAACGCAGATTTAGTATTCGTACTGAGCGCTCAAAGTAAGCCTTTAATGCCGTGCTCTCGTGGTAAGGCTAGACGGTTGCTTAGAGCTGGAAAAGCGAAAGTGGTAAGCCGGTGCCCGTTTACAATCAACTTATTGTTTGGTTCAACGGGATAGGTTCAACCTATAACAGCCGGTATGGATACTGGCTCTAAGCACATTGGAAGTGCTGCGGTAGCGAATGGTCAAGTCGTCTATCAGACTCAAATTGAAATCAGAAATGATGTTTCAGGTAAGATGGAGCAAAGAGCAATGTATCGTAGGACTAGAAGAAGTCGCAAAACTCGCTATAGACCTGCTAGGTTTGACAATAGAGGCAAAGTGGGCAAGATTGCTCCTTCAATCAAAAGCAAAGTTGATTCACACTTAAGAGAAAAGAAGTTTGTTGAGTCGATCTTGCCGATTTCAGAATGGAAAGTCGAATTAGCTTCGTTTGATATTCACAAGATTTCAAATCCAAGTGTCTCAAAACTGCAAAGTGTCAAGCTCCACGTCCATCACATTAAATTTAGAAGCCAAGGCGGGAGTGATACACCGGGTAATCTCATCACACTTTGCGAAGACTGCCATGACAGCCTACATGCTGGAAAACTTGGAGATCGGGTTCACGAAAAACTTACTAAAAAAACAGCATCTAAAACTAAGCACGCTACAGAAATGGGGATTGTAAAATCCCAACTCAAGAAATCAGAATGGGTGTTCACAGAAACATTCGGTTACGAAACTAAGTTTAAAAGGGAAACTTGTCTCAATCTTCCAAAAACTCACTTCTTTGACGCTATAGCTATTTGTTTGGGCGAAGGAGAAATAGTTAATGGTTCGAGCTTTGTATACCTAAAGAGGCACATCGCCAATGGTGACTTCCAACAAACATCTGGTCGCAGGTCTGAAGAAAAAATCCCAACTGGTAAGATTCAGGGATTTAAAAAGTTTGACAAAGTATTGTGGGAGGGCAAAGAATTTTTCATCAAAGGTAGAATGTCCACCGGATACGCTATTCTCATGGGCATCGACAACAAAAAAGTTACACTTAAACCCATCCCAAAATTTTTGTTTATGAAACGACTCACTGCGAGAAAGTCATGCCTTTCGATGTCAAGAGGATTGGAGAATTCATGAAAACGGAAATATTGAGACTTGCAGCCAAATCTGATTTTACAATCGACACCATGGAGGTGGATAGCGACCATCTTCACATGCTTGTTAGCTCGAATCCTAGTATTTCAGTTACGTCGATAGTTAGACGATTAAAACAAGAATCGACAGTATCAGCATGGAAGGTATTTCCGACGTTTCTGAGAGGTCTCTTTTGGAAAGAGAAGACTTTTTGGACTGATGGTTACTTTGCTTCCACAATTGGCCAAGTCTCTGAAGAGACTGTTAGGAAATACATTGAAAACCAAGGCTAAAGCGGGACGTGATTCATCAGCGAAGCTAAAAACTTCGCTGTTTTCTCACGGGGGAAACTATAAAAGGGGAGCTAGAAAGTCACGTCTTACCAGTCGGACAGTCATAGGGGGTTCACCCTCTAATAGCACCTCATTTTCATCTGCAAGTACAGAATACAACTCCTCAAGATCGAGTCAATCGGAGGCTTCATAAACTCATATTTCAAGATCGACATCATAGAAATCAACAAAGACCACCTTCACATGCTTATAGATCTATTTCCAAGCATTTCCGTTACGTCTATTGTCAGACGACTCCAGCAAGAATCTACTATCTCGATTTGGAAAAATTACTCAAATTTCCTCAAGAGTCATTTTTCGAAAGAAAAGACTTTTTGGACTAACGACTATTTCGCTTTGACAATGGCCGCGGTCTCTGAAAAAACGCTGAGGAGATACATTGAAAACGCAGGCTAAATTCGAAGTACGTGATTCATCAGCGAAGTTAAAGACTTTGCTGTTTTCTTACGGAGAAGGATCTCAAATGGTTTTATTTACTTACTTCTATACACGAAGGAAAACTGAAAATGCCCTATTCGGATAATAATAGCCCGTCTGCTCATAGCAACCTAAAAGATTATAAACCTACTGAGACTACACGTTGGGAAAAGGAGCCTCAAATTGAAGAAATTATCCGCTTTTCCGATTGCGATCCCTTTGGCCATCTAAACAATAGTAGATATTTAGATTACTTTATGAACGCGCGTGATTTTCATTTAAAAAATGCATACCAGGTCGATTTGACAACCTACTCTCTAAAACATGAAGAAAATTGGCTCGTCAAAGACCATCGCATTGCTTATTTAAAACCAGCTAAACCTAAAGAAGCGATCTTACTTCGTAGCCGCCTTTTACATTTTACTGAAAATGAAACTCTAGTAGAAAGCATTATGTTGAGTCAAAATGAAAAGCAATTTAAGTCTCTTTTATGGACTCACTTTAGCTACGTTAATTTAAAATCAGGACGAAAAGCACGACACCCTGACTATATTATGGATATTCTAAAAGCAACTCAAATGGACGCACCAGAATATCCTCAAAAAGACTTTGAAGGTCGAATTAAAACGGTTTTAGGTGAAATCCGTGCAAAATTTTTGAAAAAATCAAAAACCATTCTTATTTAGAAATTTTTTAATTAGTAAGATTACAGTGTAAGGAATTTAAAAAAACCCATTCAAGAATCCAGAGACCATTCGATTCGTAAACACTGATCCAGTTAACTATCTAATTCGTAACCATAGTTAATGGTAATCTCTTCATCGCGCGAAATCGATTTCAACGCTTTAATGGTAATTGTTCTCCTCTTGGCATTGAGAGTAAATTCGGCGTTAGGCTCAACACTATGATTATAAAGTGATGAATGGCCCAGTCCTAGGGCAGACCATTTTCCTTTTATTTCAAACCAGTAGGATTCAATGATTGTGTCGCTTAACCTTGAGTCATCTCGAGGTGGAATTTGAATATAAGGCGCAATTTCAATAATTTCTCCAGATTTTAATCTTTTACGCGCAAAAACTCCTCTTCCTTTTTTACCAGCAGAACCTATATATCCATTTTGAAAAGTACTCATACTCGACTATTACAGTCCTTGCCAAAAAAAACTCCTCTTCATGAGCACATTCAAAATCTGTGATTTATGCCATATAGTTGCTCTGTAGAGTATTTTTTTTCGTTAACTATAGTATCATTTACTTAAAAAGGGAACTACAGAAAAAATTTCAAAATGTCGATTAGTTTTCATATTGAAACCAAATTCTCCAAACCGCAATCCCTTTCTTCAGACGGGGGTCAGTACTTTCCCAATAGCGTTCCCGCTCCTGTAGCGGTATACGAGAGAAAGTTCTTTTACAATTAGATATACGGCTTAAGGGAAGACACACTTGCCCTCTATAAAATCTAAAAAGTATAACGTCACCCTCAGAACAGGAGAAAGTCCGCGTGGAGGCATCGTCAAACGAATGAGCGGATGGAATAAGCCGACTTCGCAGAGCCGTGGAAACGCCAATCGATATTAAGAAGTGATGGCACCGAACTGACGCCGGGAAGCTATGACATTTATGCCAGAGAGCTGTTCAGTGAAATTGCTAGTCCTAAAGTTCTAATAATTGCCTGGGATATTCAATTAAGAAGTTAGGATGGTGTTTCTCTAAAAGAGCCTTTGAATTGTATCCCCAAGTA
>CAIYTD010000006.1 GCA_903928955.1 Oligoflexia bacterium
AACTATCAAAAATATTTTAAAAAGGAACCATAATATACTAATAAAGACATTGGTTATTAATTAAAAATTGGGAAAATAACTTATTGGAAGCAAGGAAATATAGTATAAATTTCGGCTATAACCAACTCTGGGTTGAACAACCCAGTAAAACCTAGAAAATAAAATGTTGGCAAGATGGGATCGAACCCAGGCCTGATGTGTGGTCCTATGTTTCGACTTTTGGTCTCGCATAGCATTGCACATCTCGGCCAACTTGCCCCCATTCAAGAGATAGTTGAAATTGTCGTCATTTCAGACGATTAGGGAACAAAGAATTTTTAGCCGAATTGGGATGACCCCCAACAACTGGAGTTGTAACTAATCATATGAATTCGGAAAGGAAAATAAACTATTGCGACACCATATTTGGGAAGCAATCAGTCGGGATCTCAGAACATTCCAGGAGTCTCTTGAGTACACCTGGGAAAAAAGATGGAAAAATAGGAAAATAGTGGTGAAATAATATTTGACGCATTTGCAGGACTTCAGAACAAGTCGAGAGCATCAGTAAGGGAAATTGAGTGAGGAGCAATTCCACAGAAACATAGAAATAAGTGTAGGAGCTGTAAGAAACCTTGATATGGTCTACAAATTAAACAGTATTTCATAACAAACAAGGAGCTTAGAGGTAGTAGAATAATTCACCACCAGAGGGAGTTGGCTGACTATGTGAGCTTTTTCCGGACCTCGGCCCGGGAAAAGCAGAAGTGAGGTGTATCAAAAGTAAAATTGTTTTCACAAATAAAGGAAATAAAAATAAAAAGAAATAGGGTAGAAATTTAAGGGTTGTAACTTATAAGACAAAAAGAAAATTCAGAAGATTTCAAAGACTAGAATTCAAAAAGAACAATTTTAGAAAAAATAACCACCCTGTATGAGCTAACTTAGTGGCTGCACCCAGCTCTCTGACCGGGAGCTTGGCGTGTTGGCGCCGGACAAAGCTCCGAAGCGCACACACAAGTCAAGAATATGAATGGAGACAGATTCACATATAAAAGGGAAATAAACACAAAAGCTTCTATAAATGGACAGATAGAGTATGGAAAATGAATTAGAAAACTAATAATAGAGGGAGCCACGGGGCTTAAAATTTCGAATGACGTCATTAGCACTTGAAACGAACAAGAAAGTCTAGAAAATCAGACAAAGGAAGAGAACAAAGTTCTATCATGACAGAAGGATATTAGGGAAACTTTAAATAAAATAAAATAAAAATAAACCAATAATTTAAATTGTTATTGTTGGAAGCGTTATTTTCCAACAAAAAGCATGGCCTGTTAAAACAGGTATCGGTAGACTAAGCAATTAAAAGCCATTTCCCTCGTGGTGTCAAACAACTGACTAACTAGAAATGTGATATCTGCAAACAACTGTGATATCAAGGCATATCAACTTTTCAACCTGGCAACCCTCTGCTTCCCGGCTTAGGGACTTTATTAAAAGGACTTCCCAGGAGAAGTCCACTAACGATTTATACTTCCTTGCAAAAAGAGGTTCATTGAAGACAAATTTAAGTATCCAGTATGGGGAAAAGGAACTTAGGAAACAGATAACAGAGGGAGCCACTTAAACAAAAAATCATAGTTAGAGTATTTCAAATAAATGAACGATTTGAAACAAATAAATGGGAGAGAAGAAATATTAAACAAAAATTGGACTTAGGATAAAAGAAGAAGTAGAAATTACATATAGGATCCCAAAATAAGAATAAGAAACAAAAAGAAACTTGGGAAGTGTATACTCAGGGTGCTTATAGGCACTTTGAGGACCCGTTATAAGACTGAATGCAACGGGGAACTGAGTATTATCGTAACGAAGTACCTGAATTCCCAAAAGGCAATGTAAACTTGGTTGATTACGCATTAGAATTAATAACTTTTGAATATAGCACCAATTTTTGAAAGGATCTTTTAATTAAGATCCACTTGGAAGCATTGAAAATTTAAAACTCCAACCCTTATCGGGTTTGGGGCTGCTAATAAAAAAAAGACGTCTCCACAAATTACGGACTTTTATTCAAAAATTAAAAGGTAGGAGTTTATTTATGACTCATTTTAGGCAAGAACGGTTAAAAAAAGAAGAAATTGAAAAATGAAAACTTGGGAAATTGACAACAGATGGAGTTACTGAAAAACAGAATATAGCCAGAATACTTTATTTAATAAACGATGCTAAAGTATATGGATTAGCAAAACAACAGATGAATCAAAGAATGGTTTATTTGGGGAGAGACGATTTTATGTCTAGAAATTCTTTAAAGCACTATTGAACTTGAATAAAAAGACCTTAAAAGAATAGAAACGTTCAGGATGTTTTACAAAATTTTCTGAATTTGCATTCGTACAAACCAAAGGGAGTTAACCATTACTAAAACATAGAATAAAAAAGTACCCAAGCACAGAAACAGGAAGTCCATTCTTTAGGTTCGATTGAAAGTGACTAAAACTTTTTGACAAGGATCTTTTAATTAAGATCCACTAAAATATTTGAAAATTATTACTGGCCTTGATTGAGTTTGAGGCCATTGACAATAGATGTCTCCACCAGGCTAAAAAATCCGGGAGAGCAACAGGGGTGAAGCATCTTTTCATCTCTCTCTCTCCCACTTTCTTCCCCAGCTGAAGAAAAAGAGCCATAAGCAGGTCTTACTGGCCTTGATTGAGTTTGAGGCCATTGACAATAGATGTCTCCACCAGGCTAGAAGAAAAATCCGGGAGAGCAACAGGGGTGAAGCATCTTTTCATCTCTCTCTCCCATTTCCCCTCTCTCTCAACAGAGAGGCTCAGCCACAAGCAAGTCTTGTTGGCCTTGATGAACTTTTCCCTGGCCAGAATTTTCTGGATTAAGCAGAGGAAAAGAGAAAAAGAAGAAAGGAGGAAAACTAGACCACTGAAAGTTTAGACTATTGATAAAAGATGGCGCCACTGAAAAGACAAGAAAATGGAAAAGTAAAACTAATAAAGGTTGAGACTTATAAACTAAGTTTAGGATCAAGGAAAATTATCAAGGAGAAACAAACTTAATTAGGGAAACAAGTTTGATAAATAACTCTTAGAACGAATAACTTAAAAATGAGGAACATTCCGATGCAAACCAAAGTAATTAAGCTTAGCCAGGAAATAAGACATTGTAGAGATTATAATACAATTGAATAGGACAACAAAACACATTACCAAAGCTAAAATGAGAAAAGACTCATAAAAACTTTTTATAAGGACACTCAAATGAGTTGTCCTCTTGTAAATTTATTTTTGAAACGAGCTCTGGCCAGGAGGGGTCCCATTAAGATAGGAACTGGGCAGAAAAACTCTGAAACCCAGCAGGGTTACCACAAACAGGTGACGCCGCAATTTAATGATCATGTTCATTATTAGGATAATTGACCGCTGAAATAAAGGATACAAAGGAGCATGGATGCAAGTGCAACCCATAAAAATCAAATTCAGTTTTAATAATATTATTTATAAGCTATATTAAATGTATTTCGTCATTTGGCGCAAAAGCGGCATTTTTCGGAGCGACCGATCTAAAAAAGCCGGATTAATCCGCCGCTACCGAAAAAACGAGACCGCTGACGTCACAAGCAGCGGCTAGCTGGCGTCGCAGCTATTTCCTCTGCCGCCAGAAAAAAGGAGATGGAGGGGGTGTGCACGAACGAGTGCCAGACTCCTCCTTCTCAACCGAGCTTTGGACGCTTGTTTGCAGGAAAAGCAACAGAAAGGGAGAAGGAAAAAGACTGCTCCCTGCTCGAAGGAAAAGTTGCAAACAAGTACAGTAATT
>CAIYTD010000007.1 GCA_903928955.1 Oligoflexia bacterium
AATTCAAAAAGATCGCATTGTTTCGGATTTACAAACTGGTATAGAAATACCACAAGAAGAAATAAAAGAGTTTCTTAATACTATTAAACAAGATGGTTTTATGAAGCCAATATCAGTTTATTTAGAAGGAACAGAGCAGGATTGGTCAATAAAAGATTATTACAAACATGTAGTAATGGAGATTACTTCCTGTTATGGCGATTTCTCAGAGAAAGACTTAAATAATATAATTTTATTTATTGATCACGTCTGTTCTTTAACGCCAGAATATTCTGAAGATATTATTGGTAGTGCTCTTTATTGGATTACGATGAGCTTGTAAGAGTTCTATATAACTTTAAACAACTAAATAACTCCTGCTTGACTCTTCTAGTTTTGAGTGGAAATATTTGCCAGTATTGGGAATGGAAGAATGCCCGATAGTGGTTGGATATAACTTCAGCAATTCTGAGTGAAGGGCTCTAGTCTTTTTAAAAAATAGAAAATAACTATATCCCTGGCATTCCTGGGCGCAGCGGCTATTACTTACCTTTTTTCCGGAACTAGCTCTTCGTTAGATATTAAGTGTGTATCATTAGGGGTCTTAGCTGGGGCAGTCCCGTTTAGTCTGGTCGCACAAAACAGTTTATTAAAAAGCAATAAAGCCCTGTTAAAATCGATTAATAAATATAATGACGATAGCTATATTCCAGAAAAAGAGCGTTCGAATCAACTCGAGTACGACATGGGTATTGATCCTGTGAATGGCAGTGCCACTGGATATTTAAGCTTCTCTTTTTGAATCGATTGAAAACACGCAGTCTAGTGCGATTTACCCATGAGGTTGAGAAAGCCAGATGACGACTTGAGATTTACCTTCTGGTAGTTTGTGCTTGGATTTGACCCGGTACCACGAAAAATTCTCTGATCCGGGCGATTCCGCTGTCTTTCCTTCAGAGTGAGGCGCTAGGTGTTCCAGAGTATGCTTAATATGAGGAATGAGAGATTGGTTCAAAATCAAAGTGAATTCAATCCCTCCTGGTACTTGAGTACCGCCTAGTCCTGGAGTCTGAGGAGAAACTCCTAATTCAGTAAGAGACTGGACAACTTGCGGCCGAACTTCGTCTGGGCTAACTGTTTTAAGTGTGAACCGCCAAAGCTGAGATCCTGCTACATGTATTTTGTCTTCCTCTTCTTCTCCTTCTCCAGATATTTCGCTTTCTCCTAAAGGGCTTGCTGGATCCGTGCTGAGAGTTGGAAGTTTTTCATCTAATGCAGGAATATTGGAATGAGTCAGGTCTGCAATAGGCTCAGTGACATTCAGATTTTCATGAAAATCATTTAAATTTTTCTCTAGGCTTTTTTCATAAAGGGCTTTGATCTTAGGAGTTGAAGAAATTGCGAGTAAAACCGCAAGTACGATACCGATCGCTTCCAGGATTGTTCGAATATACCAAGGAATGCGTTCCAAGGGAGACGAATGGAAAGTAGCTCGGTCAATGTGGGGTAAGAGAATTGTGAAGGGAGTCTTTTGGAGAGATGCCGGAAGGGGTGATTTAGCTTGATGAGAGATCGAACTGACTATAAAGCGATAGTGTTGGAGCCTTTCAGTGCAATCTGGGCATACTTTTAAATGTTCATCCGCTTGATCTTGAGTGGATTTTGAGAGTGTTCCATCTAGATAATCGGAAGAGTGATTGGACCATTCAAAACAATTCATTTACTGTTCCAAATCCATTCCTCAAGAGTGCGGAGTGCGAGCTGTCGACGAATTTTTAATGAACCTTCAGGAATTGCCATAGCTGTAGCAATCTCAGGGTACGGAATCTTGTGTTTATCCCGAAGTAAAAGCAAGATCTGATCTTCAGGCAAAAGTCGTTGAAAATAGGAGGGCAATTGTTTTAATCGTGCAGTAATACTTTCATTTTCTTCCAATTTAGGAATGCTGTTTTGATGACTCAGATGAATGAGTTTGTCGCAAGCGATTCTAAGAACCCAACTTCGCTCAAAGTGAGAATATTTTTGGAATCGATTATGATGCCGAATTTTCCTGAGAATAGAACGAAAGGCAAACTGAGCTTGTAATGAATTGTTTAGAATTTCCTGACACAAGTCAAAAAGAAGGTCGCCATAGGTACGAACAAAATAATGGGTAGAATCGATTGAGCCCAAATCAAAAATCTCCTAGTTCCTCTTCCTCTTCAATATCTGAATCTATTTGAGAATGACCGGTTTTACGCCGTTCCAATTTTAAATAGATTTTCCATCTCTCCGGAGTCCGCGCAATTCCCATTTGCAAGCTTGTGATCGGAAGCCAGTTGGGTTGTTTCGGTTTGCGGATGAGTTGCATACTTGCTTGGAGAGGTGTTCTCCCACCTTTCCGTTGATTGCAAGGCTTACATGCAGTTACAATGTTTTCCCAGCATTTTTTGCCGCCCTGAACAATAGGAATCATGTGATCCAATGTTAAATGGGATCGAGCAAATCGTTCTCCACAGTACTGGCACTGGCTGTGATCACGAATAAAAATATTGATTCTTGAAAAACGTACAATTTCTTTCTTTCGAGCAAGGGGTACATAGCTGAGAAGCCGCAGAACAGCCGGAATTTTCATCGTAAAGCGTACTGTTCTGACCTCTTGGTCTGATTCTTCAATCACCTCTACTTTACCTTGAAAAAGAAGTTGCATTGCGCGCTGCCAAGTGACGATATGAAGCGGTTCAAATGATGCGTTGAGCACGAGTGCATGGCTCATAAGACCATTATAAATGGTAATTGAAAGAGCTTGCAACCTCTTCTAGTGTGGGAGGCAGATTATTTAAACGGGACTGAATGGAACGAAATGAATCGAATGAAAAAAAAGAAAAGAGTCGGGGTTGCTTGGGCTATCTTTTTTATGCTGAGCGTTGTATTTTATGTTCGATATCAATGGGTTTTTCCCAATTTCGTCATCCCCGAAAAGCCGGTTTTACCGGTTGTTTCACTCCAAGAAGCACCTCCTTTTGAATTATTTAACGCAGAGGGTAAAAAATACAGTCTTCAGGATTTGAGGGGTACTGTGACAGTCCTTCATTTTTGGGCAAGTTGGTGTCCCCCCTGTTTGGAAGAAATTCCACAGTGGGTCCAATTGGGTTCAGTCTTTAAAGATCGTGGCGTCAAATTAGTGGCTATTAGTCTCGATCGAAACTGGGAAGATCTCCATAAAATTCTTCCCCAGAGGTCCTACCCAGAGGTCATCTCCCTATTAGATCCTTTGACCCGAGTTTCCGACGCATTTGGTTCCTATCAATTTCCTGAAACCTATCTTCTTAACAAGGACCTTCAAATTCTATCTAAATGGGTAGGACCACAGAATTGGGCAAATCCCATTCTTCAACAGGCGATCGAGCGGGCTTTAGTGAAGGAGTGATGGAGCTGAGTGCTTCCTCCACCAGGTGGTTGACTGAAAATTTGCATTCTTCCTCTTCCACGGCTGCTAAAGAAGTATGGAGCAAAGGGTGACGATCCGCAAATAAAGTACAACAGTCTGTGGCTGGACGAATAGAAGTTTCAAATGTGCCCCATTGATGGGCTTGTTGAATAATTTCATCCTTATCATATGTGATGAGGGGACAAAAGATAGGAAGGTGAGAAGCGGAGTGAATGACTGCTAAATTTTCAAGAGTTTGGCTTGCCACTTGTCCGAGTGACTCTCCGGTTACTAAAGCTTCTATTTTAAGGGTTTTTGCAACGCGGTTTGCAATTCTAATCATCATGCGACGGTAAAGAATGGTTCTCATTTTTGGATTTGTGACGAGTGCAATTTGTTCCTGAATTTTTCCAAAAAAAATAACATATAATTTACCAGTCTCAGGATGATATCGATTGATGATTCGAATCAGGTCTTCTACTTTTTGTAGTGCTTCTTCCCCAACAAAAGGAGCTCCATAAAAATGAATAAACTGGGTAGGAGATCCACGTCGAAGAGTTCTAATAGCGGCGACTGGAGAATCTATCCCTCCAGAGATGAGGCATAATACCGCTGCATTTGATCCGACAGGGAGGCCTCCAGGGCCAGGAATTTTCTCAGTCCAAATGAAAGTTTTTCCGAAACGGATTTCTATTCCTAAAGTAAAGTCAGGATGTTTTAAGTCAACTTCAAGTATTGGATACCTATCGCGAATAGCTGATCCAATCCATCGATCGATTTCCTGTGACGAGTCAGAAAGAGCCTTATCGCTGCGTCTTGTTTTCACTCGAAAAGTTTTTGGAAGGCCGTATTGATCAGCGTATTTTTTAAATTCAGCGAGTGCTTGATTGAGGATTTCTTTTTTTTCTGTAGAAACTTTTTGAATAGGGCTATAGCTAGACAATCCAAAAACACAATCTAACGCATCCTTAGTAATTAGATTCCATTCTGTTTCCAATAATATACGACCATGAGTCCGGCTGATTTGAACTCCTGAGGTTACATTTAATGAGCGATAGATCCTTTGACGAGCGTTGTGAGCAAGGCGTCTTTCAAACCATCCTCGATTGTCGCCTTTAATGGCGACTTCGTGATAGCGTAGCAATAAAGTTTCGCGACTCATCGTAAGGACCCCATGAGCTGTCGTGCTCGATCAATAGAATCTTGAAGCGCATGAACGAGGGTGACGATATCCTTCGTTTGCAGATCTTTCGTAAAACTAATACGGATACCAGACGATTGCGTTTCTGGTTTTTTTGAACCACAAGCAGATCCAACCGAAACGAGGCAACCTCTTTCTTCCAGAAGCCTTGCTAAGGTGGACGATGGAATTCCAGGAACGCTCAGGCTGATAATCGATGGAATACCATCGAGAGGTGAGTTCCATTGAACGGTATTTTTTGTTTTTATTGGATCAATCAGTTTTGATTCCAGTAATAATTCGCGAAATTGATTGCGAAGGTGAGTGAAGTGTTTTGCTATTTCTTCTTTTTGGTTTAAAAAATTTTGAGCAGAAAAATGAAATCCAGCAATCAACCCTACATTTTGGGTACCCGAGCGCAGTCCTTGTTCCTGTTCTCCGCCCCAAAGAAGGGGTCTGAGCTGATGCGAGAGCAAAATTTTTCTATTTAAAATAATCAAAGCCCCAATCCCTTTGGGTCCTCCGATTTTATGGCCAGAAATAGAAATCAAATCTACTGAAGAAGGGAAGGATGAAATTTGTACTTTTCCAAACGCTTGAATTGCATCTGTATGAAAAATAATTCGAGGAGACTTTTCTTTTATTCTTTGAGCGATTTTTTCGACTGGGAAAATAGCGCCAGTGATCTGATTGACCGTTTGAACACTCATTAAAGCCGTCTGTGGGGTCAGTAAAGAAAGAGCTTCGTTGAGGTCAAAATGGCCGAATGCGTTTACACCAATAACGTCAGATTTTATCCCAAACGCTTCAAAAGATTCTATTGTTTTTTTTACAGACGGGTGTTCGACTGCAGAAGTTAAAATTCGAAGGGGGTTTTCTTTTTGAGTGGAAAAAACTCCTTTTGATGCAATTCCCCAGAGGGCGAGATTATTCGCTTCTGTGCCGCTCCCAGTAAAAATAACTTGATCGGGTTGAATTTTAAAATGGTCTGCAAAGAAAAACCGTGCTTCTCGCATCGCAAGTGCAGCTGTTTGCCCGTAAGCATGGCTGGAGGATGGATTTCCAAAATGTTCACCATTATATTTATTTATGACTTCCAGGGTAGCTTCATCGCATTTTGTCGTTGAGGCGCTATCAAAAAACAGATAATCAGTCACACGTATCTTACTAGCGGAGAATGAATGAGATGCCAAGTGAGTCCAGTAGTTTATCTCGATCGAAGAAAATTTCTCAACAACAGAGAGGGGAGAGATGCGAGCGATTGCAAAAAATTTTAAAGGAAGTCTCCCCTCTCGATGCAGTTCAACTGAATTATAGCACAGACCCTTATGTTCTTTCGGCCTATTCGCAGGATCTTTGGCCCAGAAAATTTTTAGAGTTAAGAGAAAAAGGGCCTTCTGAACCTAGTGTTGAGCTTGTGATTTGGCCTAAAAATACGGATGAAGTTGCTTTTATCTTAAAGTGGGCAAGCCAGGCAGATGTTTCTCTCTTTCCTTATGGCGCTGGTTCTGGCGTCTGTGGAGCAACGATGGCATCTCCGTTTGAGAAGCGTCCTCGAGTCATGGTGGATTTGAAAGCAATGAGAAGGGTTCGCTCCCTTCAACTCAAGTCAATGACTATGTGGGCTGAAGTGGGTATTATCGGTGAGAATCTAGAACGATACCTCAATCAAGAGGGATTGAGTTTAGGTCATTTTCCTTCGTCTATTTATTGCAGTACTTTAGGGGGTTATTTGGCTACTCGGTCAGCCGGCCAGCTATCTACTAAGTATGGAAAAATTGAAGACATGGTTCTTTCTGTTGAATTTGTATTACCAGATGGAACTGTGACCGAAACGGGACGTGCTCCTCGAAGTGCAATGGGTCCGGATTGGACCCAACTCTTGTTAGGTACTGAGGGTACATTGGGATTTTTTACTGCTGCTTGTTTGCAAATTCATCAGTTGCCTGAGGCTCGATTGATGCAAGGATTTGGAGCGGCAAATATTGAACTTGCGATCGATTTTACTCGCCAGTTGATGCAGATGGGTTTAAGGCCATCTGTACTGAGAATTTATGATCCTCTCGAAACAACTTTGACCATTCATTCTGAAGTTCTTAAGAAATGTAATTTTTCAGGAGGAGCTGCAATCATAGCAGTTTTTGAGGGCAGAAAAGGAATCGCTGAAGCTGAATGGAAAGAGGCAAAAGCACTTGCAGATCAGTTGGGAGTGCAAGATTTGGGGACTCATTTAGCAGATCACTGGTGGGAACATCGCTATGATGTTTCTTATAAACAACAGTTGATTTTGAGTCATGGAAGAATGATTTTAGATACATTTGAGCTAGCTGTTACGTGGGACCGTATTGAACAAGTTTATTATGCTGTAAAAAATGTAAAGGTCGGTTTAGGTCTTATTTTAGCTCATTTCAGTCATTTTTATCATACAGGTGCTAATATCTATTTTTCTTTAATTAGTCATGCAGGATTTAGCGGTTCCTCTGCTGAGCATTATGATAAAATTTGGAATGGAGTACTTCAGGCTGCTTTAGATTCAGGAGCTTCTTTGAGTCACCATCATGGGGTAGGTACTCTTAAAAATGAATGGATTCGAAAAGAAAAAGGTCCTTGGATTGAAATATTTAAAAAGGTGAAAAATGGGTTTGATCCAGAAAATCGTCTTAACCCCAATAAAATGGGTCTCTAAAAAGGTTCTTCATCAAACCCTATTCCGCTTTCCAGGAGGAGATCCACAGAGCCCAGTTGCCTGTGTTTATTGTCCTGAAATGTGTCGATTTTCTTGCCCTTCTGCAGTGGTTTCAGCCAATGATGCAGTCACTCCCTGTAATAAAATGAGCTTCTTATATAAAGAAATAAAGTGGCCCTCTCAGTCTTCTGCAGCGGTTTCAGGGGGGGCAATGTGGCCCATTTATGATTGTACCGGCTGTGGTCGATGCTCTGAATATTGTCTTTACGATATGCCTGTCTTTGAACGGCTTTTCGAAGCACGTAAGAAATTAAAATGGGATGTCGCTTTAGAGGTTGCAGCAAAATTAACAGATGAAGAGGACCCTGTTGGAGATTTAGCAGACGAATTAGGAGATGAGTTCAATGCCAAAAGGAGAATGAATCAGTTTATTCGTAAGCATACCTTCCCTGCTGGTTTGGAATCGATTGAGCCGAAATCTTTTTTCTTTTTAAAGCAAAATGGATTCTTTAAAAATATTAAATGGAATATTAAATTGTCTTTTAAAGATCAGCCAGCATTATTTCAAATGCTGGATCAAAAAAAGTGGCTTTTACATGAATCCGTTTGGATGAGTCGGCACCTCGATCAATGCAATGATCTCCAAGAAATTTTGAATGCATTGGAAGCAGCTGGCATTCACATTGTTAGGCCCTTTGCACAGGGTCATGATTGCATCGATTGTGGTGGAGAAGGGATCTATTCTGGTCTATTTCCTTCTCAAGCTAAACAAATGGCTAGAGATATTTGGGAACAGGACCAGAATCGGGTGGATGGTATTCTTTGTGTGAGCCAGAGATGTGCAAAGCATTTGAAAGCTTCTGTCGGTACACAGGTACCAGTGATGGCATTACATGATATACAGTGAAGTGAGTTGTCTGATATTGGTAAATAATCAGGCTGGAAGCGGTCGAATAGAAGATGAGTGGCCAATTCGAAAGAAGCAGCTTTTAGAAGCACTTGGCCCAGGGCAAGTGGATATTGCTTTTACGACGTCGCAAGATCATGGGGCGCAGCGAGTCCGGCAAGCACTGTCTCAAGGTGTAAAGAAGATATTAGTAGTGGGTGGGGATGGAACTTTTTCTGAAGTGATTCAAGGTTTTTTTGAGGGAAATCGTAATGTTGCTCCTGAAACAGTTTTAATTTTGATGCCGGGAGGTCGAGGAGATGATTTCTTTAAAACGATCACTGGACAACGTTTTTATCGAAAAAAATCTTCTTGGACTAAAGGATTGGATATCATTCGTTATGGTACTCCCGTTTCTGTAGATGTGGGAAAAATAACGCTCGGAAGTTCGCCGAATGAAACTCAGAGATATTTTATAAATGTCTCTAGTTTTGGTTTCCCTGGTTTAGTCTTAGATCGGGGTAAAAATGAAGAGAAATCATTTATAAATAAACTAATAAAGAAGACTTCTTTTGCCTATTTTTTTCAGTCGGTCACTGCTTTAGGGAGTTACAATCCCTTGATCGCTCATGTGATAGTGGATGGGACCCCCTTTTTTAAAGGTGAGCTGCATTCCGGCTTTATTTTAAATGGTAGATTTAATGCTGGAGGGATCTGCTGGGATGATAACTCAAAAATAAATGATGGTTTATTAGGAGTTATGTTAATGGAATACAGAAATTTTTTCTCATTTTCTATAAATAGTTTAAGAATTCTAATGGGTTCTGCTCAAGAACGTGTGGGAGTTCATCGGGGCGAGGGTAAAAAAATAGAAGTAATATTTGAAGGTGATTCAAAACCTCATTCATTATTTGAAGTAGATGGCGATCTTTTTGAAAAAAATCAAGATCGAAGGGCAGTTTTTGAAGTTCTTCAAAAAGCCATTAAAATCCAAGCAGTTAACAACTTCTAAGTATTTATCCATTTTTATCCGATAATTAATCGTAGAAAGGATTTACTATGATTAATTGGGAAGAATTGAAGCACATCCATGTTATTCGTAAGCTTGAAGAAATTCTAGCCCAATGGTTTAATACGGATATTTTTTTTGTAGATGAAAGAGGCCATCTCAGAAACGATAACGTGAATAATAAGGAAAAAACTTTTAAAAATCCTCTTTCGAGTGCTTTTTTAAATCACGAAAAAGGCCAGGGGATTTTTAGTAAATTTATTTCAGAAGTCAATGAGAAGGCTTTTAAAAGTGATCAATCTCATTTTATGACACAAGGACCTGCTGGTGTAGAGTATTTATTGGTCTCTAGAATTACAGCTGATCATGAGTTTTTGGGAAGCGTAGTAGCTTATTCCTATATAGAAAATGAAATATCAAATGAAGACCAATTAAAGGCTAAAAATTTTTTCGAATCTTGCGGTTTAGATGGAGGACTTTTTTATCACGCACTATCACAGTTAAAGGTTCTCTCTGATGCACAAAAAAAGTATTTTTTTGAATTAGTAGATTTAGTCGCTCAAGAAATTGTGACTTTTCATACCGAAATTACGAAGAGAGACGATAAAATCAATGCTTTAAATAATCAACTTGGAAACCGGTATAGCTACGACTCTATGATTGGAAAATCTAAACCCATGCAGGAACTTTATGGGTTATTAGACAAAATTCGTAATTCAGAATCTACAGTTTTAATTCAGGGTGAAAATGGTACAGGAAAAGAGTTGATTGCTCGTGCAATTCATTACAACTCTCCTCGAAAAGATGCTCACTTTGTAACGGTTAATTGTTCAGCATTTAACGAAAATCTATTAGATAGTGAGCTCTTCGGTCATGTGAGAGGTTCATTTACAGGTGCTATAAAAGATAAAAAAGGGCTCTTTGAGTCAGCAGATCATGGGACTCTTTTTTTGGATGAAATCGGAGATATGCCTCTCTCTATGCAAGTCAAACTTTTACGCATCTTGCAGGCAGGTACTTTTACACCTGTGGGTGGAGTCGATCAAAAGAAAGTGGACGTTCGGGTGCTTGCTGCTACTAATAAAGATTTAAAAGAAATGGTCGAAGAAGGGTCATTTCGTGAAGATTTATATTATAGAATTAACGTTATTAATTTAGTTGTTCCACCTTTAAGAGATAGAAAAGAAGATATCCCTATTCTAATTGATCATTTTATGTTGAGGGGTTGCAAAGAAAAAAAGTTACCTAATAAAATTTTCGCTAAGAGAACCATGGAAAAAGTATTTGACTATCCTTGGCCCGGAAACATTAGAGAGCTTGAAAACGAAATCGAGCGCCTAATAGTGCTGTCTGGTGATGAATCGAAAATTCCAGCAGAACTTTTATCACAAAGAATTCGAGATCAAAGTGAACATTCAAAAATGCAGGGTGTACGGGTTGCTGGAAAACTCAAAGATTCGTTAGAGGAATTGGAGAAGGCTATGATTCGAGAAGGTCTTCATCGTACAAATTGGAATAAGAGTCGTCTTGCTAAGGAGTTAGGCATATCTCGTGCTGGTTTGATTATGAAGGTAGAAAAATATGGTTTAGACAAGCGGAGAATCCTCTCTGGATCAGCTCTGGGAAAGCTTCGTAAGCCTTAAAATTATACGTTTTTATCTTTTTTAGAATGATAGGTATCGCTTATTAATAGCACCTCGTGAAATTCGCTTTGACAAAAAATTAAATTACAAGTAAATCAACAAAGTTGGTTATAAACCTGTATATTAGTCTAAATAAACTTTAATATTCTATAATTTTAGAATTGATAGAAATAGATAAAATATTGATGATTTTAACTTTCTATTTTTATTTTGTTTCAAAACTTTGGGCTTTATCCGCTTGGGAGCAGATAAAAGAAGCAGAAGAGTATGAAGTTCAGGTAGGCGGCTCTTACGGGCATACATCCTTAAAACAGACGGTAGAGCTGGATCAAGGTAGAACGAATACTTGCTATCTCCATGCAGCAAAACAACTATTGGAAAATCACAACAAAAGTTTCGATGATCTTTTGTTAATGTCCATTTATGCAAATAGTTGCTTTAAAAGGACAGACATAGATTGGAATATACATGGAGTACTTTTTAATATTCGGAAATATAAAAGGATAATGAATAAGACGCCAGCAGTAGATCGATTGTTGAGTTCAATAAAGCCCATGTTTATGAGAGACAAGTCAAATTTATGGGCCTATTTTTTTTCTGCTTGTCTACCAGATCGATTCAATTCTTTGATGACTCCCGTATTAGATACTTCTAAAGCAATGAATATATTAATGGAGTTACAGCAGGAGTGTATCAATAATGATTATAACTATAACTATAATATTTTTGTCGATGAACTTTATGGTAGAAATTTTATGGAAATTACTGAATACTTTGATTCTATATTGGGAAAAGGACTCTTGCTTGGTTTGACAGTGGGTCGACATTCAGTTGTTATTACCGGCTCTTCTATTAGATGCGATAAAAATAATAATTGTAGGAAAATGTGGTTGGTTAGAAATAGCTGGGGAAAAACAGGTAGCGGTTGGTATGATTCTCAGAAACTCTATAAAGCGATTAATTCTGATAAAAATTCTATAGCAACCTACATAAAAAATTGTGATCCTACAAGTGAAAGTATCTTTCAAGAGCACGATGCAATTGATTTTACAGAAAAATGTGAATTTGATAAAATTATTGGAAAACTTCAAGCCCATTATTTATTTGAAGTTCGATATACAGAAGGGTTTAAAAATCTTTTTAGATCGATGCTCGATGCAACTGATATCTACGGTGATGCAGTAGTCCATTATGCAGTTATGACCAGTGATTTTGAAGTCATCAAGGACTTGAAGGAAGCGGGGGCAAATCTAAACTTAAAAGATAAGCGTGGTAATGCTCCTATTCATTTGGCAGTTGAGAATGGAGATAGAGATGTGATTGATGCGTTGGTCTGGCAAGGGGCTAATGTAGATGAGCCGAATAAAAAGCTCCTATCTCCGCTTTTCCTAGCTGTTATTAGAAGTAACAGTAAAATAGTGAAAGAGCTCATTCAGCTGGGTGCAAAAATAAATTTGAAAGCTTTGAATTCTTATACGCCGCTTCACTGGGCAGTGCTTCGTGAAAATATAGAATTAGTACAGATCCTGATAGAGGGAGGGGCTAGTTTAACGGAACGCGATGATAACGATGCAACCCCACTTGATATTGCAATAGAAAAAGAAAATACTCAGATATTAAATATTCTGTCTAAATACGCTATCAAATAAATTTTAAATAAAAAAAGTGAATGTCCGATACCTAAAGAGGTTCCATCAAACAAAGGTCTGTATCTTATGTCACTACTTAAGCAGCTTAATATGAGTCAAACCGGAATGGCTTTTGATCCTCAGACAGGAGATAGTTTTCAGTTAAATGATTCCGGAAAAAAAATCATTATTTTGATGCAGGAAGGGTTAAGTATACCGGATATTTCTAGAAAAATATCCGAATTTTTTAAAATCTCATACGATCATGCCATTACGGACGTTTTGGAATTTCAAGTTCAATTAAATATTATTGGGCTAATGAAGTGAAAGAAGTGGTAGTCGCAATTTCTGGAATTAATGCTACGGATAATCCTGGACCAGGATGTGCTGTGGGAAAAAGTCTTCAAGAAGCTAAAAATAAAATGGATTTGGTTGGATTGAGCTATGATGTTCATGATCCCGGAAACTATATGACAGAAGTTTTTTCAAATAGTTTCCTAATGCCTTACCCTACGAATGGTTGGCTAGCCTTGAATTCATCACTAGAAGAGATACAAAGAAAATCAGGAATTAATATTCTAATTCCTTGTTTAGACTCAGAGTTACCATTAATAATTAGAAATCAAACCTATTTGGAAAACCGCGGAATAAGAACATTGCTCCCCACTGAAGAGCAATTTGAATTAAGAAGTAAAGACCGTCTCGTAAATCTTTCTGAAGAAATTGGCTGTAAACATCCTAGGACAGAGGTAGTTTTTAGTCTCGATGAAATGATAAATGTTTTAGAGAAAAAAATTCATTTGCCTGCAGTTATTAAAGGGCGATTTTATAAGGCCTATGTTGTTTCTAGTATTGATATGGCTGTTCTTAAAGCAGCTGAGATTGCGGCTGACTGGGGTTTTCCTCTTTTAGTTCAAGAAAAAGTTGAAGGACAAGAGATTAATTTGATCGGTTTGTGTGATCAAAATGGAATGATTGTCGGGCGTGTTTCGATTAAAAAGCAGTTGACTACTCATTTGGGAAAAGTATGGACCGCAGTAACTATTAAGGATGACCGACTAGATCGATTATGTGATCAGTTTTGTAAGTTTACTGGCTGGAGAGGACCTTTTGAACTCGAGTGTATCGTATATGAGCAGGAAATATTTATTATAGAGATTAATCCTAGATTTCCGGCTTGGGTATATTTTGCTACAGCAGTTGGAATAAATCTTCCTGAAAGGCTCGTTGATTTAATTTGTAACGGTTTTTGCGATACAAGATCAGATTATTCTGTTGGTAAATATTTAGTGCGTTATACGTCAGAATTTGTTTCTGATTTAAGCTATTTTCAGAATCTTATATTGACTAAGAATAGGAATGGGGAATGAGTAATAACTATCAGAAGCCTTCTATTGTCAAGGTAGGACATCCTCTTTATACTAAGCATGGATCGTCTGCTCAATCTTACCATTTTGTAAGGAGTGAAATAGAAGGAGTATCGGTTTCTGATTTGGCTGAGAAGTATGGTTCACCTCTTTTTGTTTTTTCCGAAAAAGTTTTGAGAGAGAAATATAGGCAGGCAAGCACAGCGATTAGTAGGGTATATCCAAATTTTTCATTTGGATGGAGCTATAAAACAAATTATCTCAATGAAATTTGTAAAGTTTTTCATTCAGAGGGTGCAATAGCTGAAGTGGTGAGCCAGTTTGAGTACGAAAAAGCCAGAGCACTTGGTTTGTCCGGAAAACAGATTATTTATAATGGACCCTATAAGCCCTTAGAATCCTTAAGAAGAGCTGTTTCTGAGGGAGCGCAAATTCATGTTGATCATTTTCAGGAAATTGAAGATCTTGAAAAAATTGCTTCAGAATTAGGGACTAGAATTACCATAGGAATTCGGGTAAATCTCAATGTTGGTATTTATCCGATATGGTCGAGATTTGGATTCAATTTGGAAAGTGGTCAGGCTTGGGCGGCTGTTCAAAGAATAGTTCTTAGTTCTAAGTTAAGGCTTGGGGGAGTTCATTCGCATATAGGTACTTTTATCTTAGATGCAAGTGCTTATGGTCGTACTTGTTCTATTCTCACTGAGTTTATTCAAAGGATTGAGACTTTAACGGGGTATCCTTTGGAATTTTTGGATTTAGGCGGTGGATTTGCTAGTCAAAGTCATCTCAAAGGAACTTATCAGCCACCTGAAGTTGCAGTGCCTCGAGTGGAGGATTATGCTGCGGAAATTGGGAAAGAGTTGGGCTGGTTAGCTGGCAGGGAGCCTTCTACTAAACTATTTATGGAATTAGGAAGGCATTTAGTCGATGATGCTGGGTTTCTGATTACTTCGGTCGTGGCGGACAAGCTTCTTCCTGATGGTAGACGAGCCTATGTTCTAGATGCTGGAGTGAATCTTCTTTATACAGCTACTTGGTATAAATTTAAAGTTGAGTTAGATCGGGAGTCCCAGGGAGCAATGGAGCCGAGTACCTTATTCGGACCCTTGTGTATGAATATTGACATTGTGGATGATGCCATTATGCTGCCTCGTTTGGCGAGGTATCAGCGACTCATTTTATCTCCAGTAGGTGCTTATAATGTGACTCAATCCATGCAGTTTATTCAGTACCGTCCTGCTATTGTTATGATTAGGGAAGATGGAAACGTTATTCTGATCCGAAGAGCAGATACTCTAGATGATATTAATCGTATGGAGTCTTGTTAGATTTCAATGAGCTTGAAGAAAAAGATAGAATTATATCAAGAGAAAATATCTGCGGAAATTACAGCTTTCTTTTCTGCTTACAGTAGCATATTTTCAATTGTAAATGTCAAGTTTGGAATTTTGGCTTGTTTTGCAAGCTTTATTTATCCAAATATCGGCCTTTGTGGATTAATTACACTTACAATTGTTTTGCTTTTTTCTAAAATAGTAAATTTTCACCAAATGGCTTTAATTAGGGGGGCACTATTTTATAATGCACTTTTAGTCGGCTTGTTTATCGGATATTTATTTCAAATAAATTTATCTGTATTTATTTTAATAGTATTTGTTTCTGTTTTTACTATTTTAGTAACTTTGTTTTTTGATTCAATTTTTAGAGTTTATTTAATTCCTATTATCTCTATACCTTTTGTAGTGATTGCTGGGTGTTTGGCTTTGAGTGTGGGGAGATTTACTGATTTACTGGATGCCACTCCCTATTTTATAAGTCACGTAAATTACTTTGTAAGATTGGGATTTCCCGTTTATTTAGTCGTATTTTTTAAAGCTGTGGGGACTATTCTCTGTGTTCCAGATCCATTAGTTGGAATGGTACTGTTTTTTTCTCTTATTTTATTTTCACCGATGACTGGTTTATTTCTGATTTTTGGATTTGGAGTGGGTTATGCGAGTGAGTCGTATTTAGTTTTAGGCAACCTTAATCCCATTTCTAAGTATCATTATTTTAATTATCTTCTAACTTTTAATGCCATTGCTGGTGTATTTTTAATCCCAAGCAGAATATCTATTCTTTTAGCTATTGTTGGGACAATTCTTTCGTCTTGGGTGGCAATTTCTGCTATTTCTTATTGGTCTCATTATAATGTGCCGATCTTATCCCTTCCTTACAATGTGATTGTCTTATTGATGTTTCAAGCGATAAGGTCAGCTATTCCTCAAAGACTGAATTTTACATTTGCTGGATCTCCAGAGCGGGCACTTGATTTATCGAGACTTTTTCAATCGCGCCATTATTCGCATGAAATAGGTATTTATCTCCCATTTTCCGGAGCTTGGAAGGTACTTCAGGGTTTTAATGGTCAGTGGACCCATCGTGGTTTGTGGTCCTATGCTCTTGATTTTGTCAAAACTGACGAGAGAGCTATGAGCTATCGGAATCTGGGATACGAGCTAGAGGATTATTATGCATTTAATCAACCTGTGATTTCTCCATTAGAGGGTTACGTAGTAATCGTTCAATCTGATTTTTTAGATCAGCCGATTGGTCAAGTAGATAATCAGAACAATTGGGGTAATGTTGTTGTTATTCGAGCTTTAGGTGGGTTTTATATTCTTTTAGCTCATTTAAAAAGAAATTCTATTGAGGTAAAAGTAGGCGAATATGTCTCTATCGGGCAGAGAATTGGAGTTTGTGGAAATAGTGGGTACTCTCAGGAGCCTCATTTGCATCTTCATTTGCAATTGTTTCCTGATATTGGAAGTCCCACAATTCCATTTCATTTATTGAACTACCATTCAAATGGTGAACTTCATTTTCACGGGATTCCTCAGTTAGGTTCAGAAATTATAGAGAACTCACTTAATCGGGCTTTAGATGCGAGACTTACTTTTAGACTCGAAGAATCAATGACGTTTGAAGTGAAGGAGCGAGGAGTACCATCCTATCAAGTAAGGCTTTTACATCAATTAAACCCTCTAACAGGTCAGTACTTTTGGACAGATGGTGTTAGTCGGCTTTTCTATGCTCGGCAGGGAACAGTATTTTATTTCTTTGAACTTTCTGGAGTTTCGCATTCATTTTTATGGGATCTTTATGCTGCTGCACCGCGTATACCTATTAGTTACGGAAAGAATTTCTCGTTTGAAGATCCTTTGCCACTTAAATTGTCATACTCTAAATTCGAAATATGGAAGAAATTATTTGTGACTCTATTTAGTAAGAATGCACCTCATAAAGTTGGCCGATACGAAATGAATACGGAATCTTTGAGTATTTCTGGAGAGGCTTATATTCAGGGGGGCATGCAGAAAACATATTTTAAAATAGATCCTTCTATCGGGTTTTTGGAACTTACTGTGGGTAGTAGAAAATATGTTCGGTTGTCTTAGGTTTTTAATATTAATATTAATGTTATCCTCTAATGAATCTAAAGCAGATGATTGGAGTGCTAATCAGCATTTTTTAAATGGTTATTATTCTTATTTATTTAAATATTATGGAGCCTGTGCAGACGAGATTTTTCAGTCGCTTGAGGATTCCTTTGAAGATCTTAATAAGGGGGAATTGTATTTAGCGGTTTGCCAAGCTCAGCTGAATCTTAATCGTGCAGCTGCTTATCACATTGATAGAGTCAATGCGTCTGTGCTTACTGTTTCAGATAAAATACTTTATGATCAGTTTAAGGTTCGATTAGAAAATGAGTTGAATCAATTGTCAGATTTTTCCTTTTCATTGTTTCCTTTTTACGGAAGTATAAATTATATTTCTGATTCAAATATAAATTCTGGACCTGTCGCGTCTGGGAACTTTTCTGGCAGCTTTTATGGATTGTCCACTCAGTTAGAAAATCAAACTTGGAAGCTCCGATTGGCAGGTCAGAATCTTGTTTTTTCTTCATCTGCTGGGGCTACTACAAATCAATTACAGATGATCATTGGGGTCGATCACGGGTTGAGTCGTGACTTTATCTTAAAAGCTAAAAGTCTCTTTCTTCACTCTACTTCGAGTAGTATCGGGACCGGATGGATTGAGGGTTTAGGATTTGACCTCGGATTGACGTCTTGGTTGAGAGTTCAGGTAGATTATACTTTATCTGTTTATCCTTCTTTGAGTATAGGTAGTTTATCTCTATCTGAAATTACAGGTGCTG
Organism: Oligoflexia bacterium; assembly: GCA_903928955.1. GTDB lineage: Bacteria > Bdellovibrionota > UBA1018 > UBA1018 > UBA1018 > CAIYTD01. Next base: position 17,989 of record CAIYTD010000007.1, read on the forward strand.
TTCAGTTTAATTTGCTATCTAATTATTCTAATCAGCTTGTTTTAAACGTAGGTTCTCAGTCTATTTTTCCGAGTAGTACTATGGGGGTTGATCCTGCTTCTAATTTTAGTATGAAGTCTTTATATGATCGGTATTTTTTGAAGTTGGCTTCTCAGTGGAGTTTTTTCGGATTTGAACTGGGTGGATGGGTCGGCGAAGAGGCTTTTGGTGTCAGAAACGATGGTAATTTGGTCTATGCATCTTTCGAGGATCATCTTTATGGGTGGAATTTAGGAATTAACATCATTCCAGATCCCTCTTGGGGTATTCAGTTTTCATTTTTGCGAGAAGGTTTGGCTGTGTCAAATCTCAATTTTGTTACAAATTCGTTTTATGGAGGTATTTTTTTAAAATTATGATGTCTAAAAATACAATGAAATTTTTGTGGTTCAGTTTTATTTTTTTGAATGGCATTGAATCTTCATCTCAAGCTTTAACCCTTGATCAGCAGACATCTGTCTATGATTCATATTTATCTGAAAGAAATGGAGATATTTCAAGGGCTATAGATAAAATAACGG
>CAIYTD010000008.1 GCA_903928955.1 Oligoflexia bacterium
ATGAATGTGTCGTTCGCTGGTATATGGGTAAATAGTTTCATCTGCAACTGATTGAAAAATTTAGTAATTTTTCGTCTGAACTTATTTATGCAGTTATATCCTCCCCTCTGAATACTGTCAGAGAGACTATTTTTGTTGGTTCGACAAGAAAAATTTTGACTTAAGGTAATTGCAGTTACAGTGGGAGAGGAGTTGATTAAAGTCACTCACTTTATAATTGGCCAGCAGTAGTTGTATGTCTCAGCTCCGTTAGTGTTATGGATCTTTTTTATCTATTCTAAATCTTCGTATTTATATCCAATTCCATAAATGGAGCAAATATTTTGTGCCAATAGAGGTATTTTTCTGCGAATGGCACGAATATGTACGTCAATTGTGCGATTTTTAATTTTTTTGTAGTCTTTTATCCATACTTCTTGTGTAATAGTGCTTCGAGAAATAATTTTTCCTGATTGGGTTGCTAGGCAGCGAAGGATTTCGAATTCAGTTCGTGTGAGTTGAATTTGTTCACTTTTGAAAAAAATAGATCTATTTTCTAAATAGAGTGTAAGGTTGCCAATGGAGATCGGTTCAGAATTTTTTTCCGTATTTTTTTTAAGTTTATTTTTAATACGTACTAAAAGTTCATGAGAGTCAAAGGGTTTGCTTATGTAGTCGTCTGCTCCTAAAGAAAGACACAGAGATATATCTGAAGAGGTATTTTTCGCAGACAGAAAAATAATTGGAATTTTATTTATTTTATGATCTTTTTTGATAATGCTGCAAGTGTCATATCCATTTAGTACTGGTAGAATAGCTTCTAGTAAAATAAGGTCTGGATTTTTATTTCTAACGTAGTCTATTCCAATTACTCCATTTTCAGCAGTAATAATTTCAAATTCTGGATCGAGAATTTTTTCTAGGAATTCTCGAGTATCTGTATTGCCTTCGATGATTAAAATTCTAGGTTTCTTCATATTTTAGGCTGCTCTTTTAAAGTGTGAAGCGATAAATTGCTCAGTAATATCTTCTTCAATAGGGTCCCATTGAGGATGTGCTTTGAGAAATATTTTTACTAAATGAGAATCAAATTGTCTGCCAGAGAACTGTTTGAGTTCTTTATAAGCGTACTGAAATTCTCCACCTTTTCTATAGGGTCGTGTTGTAGTCATCGCGTCAAAGGTATCAGCGATTAAAATAACCCGAGCACTCAATGGAATAGCTTCTCCTGAGATATTGTCAGGATAGCCTTTTCCATCTATACGTTCATGATGATGCCGAATTCCCGGAAGTAGAGCTCTAAAGAAAGGAATTTGAGAAAGGGTCTGAACTATTTCTTCACCTTTTTCTGGATGTGTTTGAATAATTTTTTCTTCTTCTGCAGTAAGTCTACCAGGCTTAAAGAGTATTTTATCAGGAATCGAAATTTTCCCCAGATCATGCAGCATGCTGGAATATTCAATGACATTTTGCTCAAATGTGCTCAAGCCAGCCGCTTGGGCTAAAAGTCGGGCATTACGCGCTACTCGCCTACAATGGCCGTAAGTATAGGGATCTCTTTCTTTTAAGGTTTGAAGGAGAGATTGCGATACTGCGTCAGCCCATTCGGGGATTTGCTCCCATGAGCTGATGG
>CAIYTD010000009.1 GCA_903928955.1 Oligoflexia bacterium
ATCTGTCCTGGCAATATTTTTTTCACCACCAATAAACTGAAACAAAACATAGAAGAGAAAGAGGACTATTATTCTAATAAAAGCAACGCAATCCTCAGCGAAAAAGAAAGTCAATTAACCGAAAATATTAAAAATCAAAATCTAGATCATTTTAAGAACACAAAAGACTTAGCAGAAAGCTTTACAAAACAAATCGATGAACTCAAAAATCAAAGAACAAACTACGAAAATGCAGCTCAAACAAGACTGCAAAATAAAATAGAACAAGCAAATCTCATCAGCCAAAAAGCTCTTGAAGAACAGGCAACACGCTACAACCAAACCCTGCAGCAGAGCCATAGGGAAGATCAATATGAAATTGGAGCACTTCAAAAAAGTCTCCACACCCAGAAAACATCACAAGATCTGAATCTCATCTCACCGGCTGCCGAAGAGAAAGTCAAAAAAGCAATGGTGAATGAGTATGAAAAAACATCCCATGAAGAAATTGAAAGAAATAAAAGAAATCTAGAAGGTATCCAGCGCAAGTACGTCGAACAATACAAACAATCGCTAGAAGAAGAGGAAGAAAAGCAAGTCCAAGCCTATCGTCAAAATGCCGAAGAAATAAACATGAACCGAGAACAAACTCTAGACACCTTAAATGAAACAAAATATCAAGCCAATACTCAACTTCGAGATCAAGAATCTAATCATGACCGTGAGAACCAAACTCTCTATCGTCAATTTGGAAATACATTGGAGCGCCAACGCAGAGAGTACGAACACTTATTAGAGAATTCGCGGACAGATTTACAAGGCCGTTTCAGAGAATTTCGAGAAAATTCAGAATTAGAAGCAAAAACAACACACAGGACTTTATCAGCAAGACAAAATGAGATAATCCGTGATTATGAAAAGAAGCTCGCGGATCAAAAAGTGGAATATGATGTGATGTTAGATGACATAAAAACTCAGTCTCAATCTGATTTCCATGACTTGGAGCGAAAATCGAAGCAAGAGCTAGACATCCAAACGAAAACCTATGAACAGCGCATTGCCCAGATGGAAGCCCAAAATAAAGAGCGCGAGCGTTATACTGCACAGAATCATCAAGATGAATTAGATAGGATACGACGGTCTTATGAACTCTTTAGTAAGAAGAAAAGTTAAAATTGTTTGTACTTTAGGCCCCTCTTCTCGATCAGTTGAACAAATAGCGGGACTCATTGAAGAAGGAATGGACGTAGCCCGATTGAACTTTAGTCACGGAACTCACGAATTTCACCGTCAATTAATTCTCTCGATTCGAGAAGCATCTCGCCAAAAAGGGCGCCCCATCGGTATTATGCAAGACCTTCAAGGCCCAAAACTTCGAGTCGGAATGCTCCCTAAAGAGGGAGTGGAACTCAAAAAAGGCGACACAGTTCTTCTTTATCCGGAAGGTTCTGCACCTAAACTCTCAACCCATGGCAAAATTGCCATCCCTATTTCAGCAGAGATTGCACAATCCGTGTCAGTAGATGCTGAAAAAGGAGCTCGCATTCTTTTTGATGACGGTAAAATTGCTACTCGAGCTATTCTGATTAGCCCCCCTGAGATCGTAGTGGAGGTAGAAGTAGGCGGGAGACTGACCAGCCAAAAAGGAATGAATTTACCAGGCACCCCGCTTTCTATCCCCTGTTTAACCGAAAAAGACCTCGAAGATTTAAGCTTTGGCCTCTCTCAAGGTGTAGACGCCGTTGCACTCTCATTTGTCAGAACTGCTCAAGATATTGAGAGTCTCAAAGAAAAAATGAGAAAAATCACAAATGATGCTCCCAACGTTATTCCGAAAATCGAGCGTGCAGAAGCAATTGAGTTTCAAGATTCTATCATCGATGTTTCAGACGGACTTCTGATTGCTCGAGGTGACATGGCCGTTGAAATAGGAGCTGAAAAAGTACCTAATGTCCAAAAAAGATTGATTTACAGCTGTAACCAGCTCGGAGTCCCTGTCATCACTGCCACCCAAATGCTAGAATCCATGATCTCTTCCCCTACGCCTACTCGAGCAGAAGCAAGTGACGTCGCCAACGCCGTCTTTGACGGCACAGATGCTGTCATGCTGTCAGGAGAAACTGCTTCTGGAAGCTATCCAAGAGAAACAGTAGAAACGATGGCTCGCATCATCTTGGAGGCTGAGCGGACTCATTCGCTTTATTCGCGCCATACTGAAGTTCTTCCTATGCCAGGCTCTATTGTCAATGCCATTGAGAGCAGTGCAGCTCAAATTGCTGAACAAGTCGGAGCAGTTGCCATTGTATGCCTCACTCATTCAGGAATGGCAGCACGTGCTTTAGCCAAGTATCGACCTGATGCTCCTATTGTAGCAATCCTAGACAATGAAACCATGTTAAGACGCCTTTCACTCGTATGGGGGATTCGTGGAGAAATCATTCCCAAAATTGTCGCTACTGATGATCTTTTTGCAATGGTCGAGAGTGTCCTGAGTAAAAATGGTTGGGCTGAAGCCGACGATTTAGTCGTGGTCACAGCGGGAGTACCTACGCTGAGACGAGGAACCACAAACATGGTTAAAGTGCATCGCATGGGAATGCAAAACGAGAGGGTCATCATTTAGCCCTCCTGTTGCCGAGTACCTTCAAAAATGTTAGTGAGTTAAGACCTCCTATGACCACACATTTAGATGACTCAACCCCTTTAATGAAACAATACGGGGAGCTCAAAGCCCAAGCACCCGACGCCCTCTTGCTCTTTCGAATGGGGGATTTTTACGAACTTTTTGGAGAAGATGCAGTTATTGCTGCAAATATTTTAGAGATTACTCTGACGAGTCGGGATAAAAATAAACCTCAGCCGATGCCGATGGCCGGAGTACCCCATCATAGTATTCAAGGATATATCCAAAAACTGCTGAAAGCGGGAAAAAAAATCGCAATCGGTGAGCAAATGGAAGATCCTAAAATCACCCAAGGAACAGGAAAAATTGTACGTCGCGAAATTGTTCGGATTCTCACTCCCGGAATTCAATTTGATGCAGAAGGATCAGAATCCAACTATCTCGCAACAGCTGTACGTCTTGAGAATCGAAAATGGATCTTAGCTTGCCTAGACGTCTCTACAGGGGAAACCCTCTTAAGTGACCCACTGGAAGTCAGAGACCTTTTAGACGCACTTCAACGTGTTTGCATCCGACATTTTCTTTTGCCAGAAGGCCTCGATCTCCAGTCCTCTTTATCCCCTGCCACCACTCTGATTGAACCTTTAGTTAAAAATTATATTTCTCTCGAACGCGCCACAGCACTTTTACAGCTCCACTATGAAACGGCTCATATTGCAGCCTGGATCCCTACAAAAGAAGCAATTTTTGCACTCGGAATTTTAGTCACCTACGCTCTCCGGACTCAACAACAAGAGAAACTTGCTCACCTGCGACCCCCAGAACCCCTTCAAAAACCTCAATCACTCATCCTAGGACCTAATACAGCTGAACACTTAGACTTGCCAGATCTCTTCCAACTGATCAATCAAACGCGATCCAGCATCGGAGCGCGACAACTGAAACGCTGGATGATGGCCCCCTTGCAAATCCCCGCTGAAATTTCTCATCGCCAAAACGCGGTAAAAGAACTCTCCTCGCGCTGGGCTGAAATGGGTGAAAAAATTTCTGTAGAAATTGCGCAGGTCTACGACCTAGAGAGAATTTGCGGTCGCATCAATGCCCAATTGGCCAACCCCAGAGATACGCTTGCGCTCGGTCAATCTCTCAGCACATTAGGAAAATTGGAGCAAATCCTTTCTTCTAGCCAATCTCCCGTATTGATCCACCTCAAAGAACAGATTTCTGAGCTCTCCCCCCGCTTAAGTCCCCTCTCTGAAAAGATTGTTCGCATTCAAAAAGAAAGTCCTCCCATTCATTCTCGAGAAGGTGGAATCTTTCGCCTCAGAACAACCCCAGAGCTCGATCACCTGATTTCACTAACTGAGGACGGTGAGCGTTGGCTGATTGATTTGGAAACCCGAGAAAGAGAAATCACTGGGATCCCTTCTCTGAAGGTGCGCTATAATCGAGTCTTTGGATATTATATCGAAATCACACAGACCCACCTCAAGAGTGTTCCTTCGCACTATCAGCGAAAACAAACCATGGTCGGTGCAGAACGATTTTTCACAGAGGAATTGAAGAAATTTGAAGAAGAAATTCTCAACGCTTCGGTCAAACAAAAGTCTTTAGAGCAAGAACTCTTTAAGGAACTTTTGGGTGAAATTCAAAAACTTTCTGACCCTATTATGAAAGCCGCACAGGTTCTAGGGGAACTCGACTCATTACTCTCTCTCTCCCGACTGACCCAAATGTCGCAATGGAATTTCCCCAAAATTGACGACTCTCTCGAACTGCACATTCGAGCAGGACGTCATCCCCTCGTCGATCCAGTCAAACAGGGAGCATTTGTTCCAAATGATTTATCACTATCCCCTCAAACTTGTCTCAATTTGATCATCACAGGACCTAATATGGGGGGAAAATCAACGATTATGCGTCAGGTCGCACTCATCCTCATTCTCGGGCAAATGGGGGCACCTGTACCGGCTCAACAAGCTCACTGGGGAGTCGTCTCTTCGATTTACACTCGGATTGGAGCTCAAGACGCAATTACGCGAGGACAAAGTACGTTTATGGTTGAGATGAGTGAACTGGCTCATATTCTTCATCACGCTGACAAACGTTCGTTTCTCGTTTTGGATGAAATTGGACGCGGAACAAGCACCTATGACGGAATCAGCGTAGCTTGGGCAACCCTCGAATGGATTTGTAATCAGATTCAAGCCCGCACTCTTTTTGCAACACATTACCATGAGCTCACCCGACTCTCAGCATCTCTCCCGCTCCTCGCCAATGCTCATATGGCAGTAGAAGGAACCAAAGGCAGTCAAAAAAACAGCTTAAGATTTCTCTATGAACTCCGCAAAGGCCCCGCCAATGAGAGCTTTGGAATTCAAGTTGCTCAATTAGCTGGATTACCTCAAGCCGTCATCCAGCGCGCATGGAAAGTCCTCAACGAACTGGAGGGTTCTCCCCAGCTCTCTCTTTTTGCCCCGCCCAGTGAAACAAAGAAAGAAGTTCAGACAGAACCCCTTGTTCCCCATCCGATTTTTCAGGAAATAGAAAGTGTCGATATTAATCAGATGACGCCTCTTCAAGCCCTGGGCTTCGTTGTAAAGCTGAAAGAACTCTGTTCTGCGTCTGAATCCAATCCCCAAATGCAATAACGATAATCTTTCGCTCAAATCATTACTATCGTAGGTAGGTTTACAAGGAAGGGCAACTAAACTCTTCTCCTGTTTTCATGAAAAAAATCGCTTTTCATTTCCATGCTTGAACAGAGGGAAAGGTTGATTTTTTATTTAACACGGCTTTAAACTCCTTGTCTGTTCACCCTAGAGAAATAGGACATTGACAGAGCAGCTGTCGGCTTGTAATTTACTTTCATTCGATATTCAAAGAGACAAATGAGACTGTAAAAGTCTCGTCTGTTTAAGCATATATGTCATAAGCCAGTTCAAGAGTTAGAAGGGGGGTTTAAGCGAGTCGTATAAGAGTATGAGAACGTCATGAAAAAAGTTAGCATTTCTCTAATGTTTTTATCGTATTTAATACAAATTTTAGTCCCTATTTATGCGCATGCAGGTTGGGTTTGGGACTGGACTGTTGGTTGGGTTTATGACGATAAGGCAAAAGTCTTTATTAATCCAATCACCACAGGCGTTAGAGATGCCGGTCATTTCCTAGGCTATAATTATCCCCCAAGATTTGCATATGATCCAAAACAACGCAGTATCTCCGATAAGCTATTTGCTGAAAATGTTAAGTTTGATATTCGTAAAAACAAAGACTACACGCTAATATTTGAAACACAATATGCAAACGAAATAATCAAAAAATATATTAAAACAGGCGCAATTAATTATACCCAATTGCAAAACCACATGAATAACGTTCATCGTGAATACCAGAAACAAGAAGCAAAAGCAGCGGGCCAAATCAATAATAATCCCTTCAAAGGAACCCCACAAGAAGCGGCAAGAACCTTTTTTAATGCGGTTAAAAACGTTGGCAGCATAACCCCAGAAATCGCAGGTCCAACTGGCATTGTTGCCGATTACTTTCTCAAAGGTAATTCTCTTATTTATGACCAAATAATTGGTCCTCATGATCAATCCATCGCCCAAATTGGTCTGTTCAACAAAACTCAAGAATTTGAAAAAATGGCTGATGAAACGATTCAAACGATGCGCGAGCTCGCGTTGTATGACCAAAGTTATTCAAATTTTTTAAAGGTCATGACACAAGGTCGTATCAACGCTCCAATTACAGGGGATACTGATGCGATCTTTAATGCAACAGGGAATACTGCTTTTACTCAAGATTATACAATATCTGCTTTAAGGCCATACATTAGACATGATGGCGTCCATATAAGTAAAGAACAAATGGATGAACTTTTAAAAGCGATTAATAAACAAGTTGCTAATCAAATTAATGTAGCAAGTCTTATCATAAATGATCACAACTTACAATGCGGACCTGAAAAGGTAAATATAACTATTGACTCAATTCAGGCTCGAGAAACTGCTAGAATAGAACATGAAAATTACATGATGGATGCTCAGCGAAGTGCTGACATTGCAAGAAACACTTTAGGCGGATGTAATGCAGGTATTAATATTTTAGCTTTTGGAATTCAAGACCGTGACCCAGGCGCCGCGATAAGAGTGACAGAATTTGGTCGAGCCACGATTGCTATTTCAAGTTCTATTATTGATTTTTCTGCAAACTTAGCCAATCCTAACTTACAAAGCGGACTGCAACAAGTTTTCTCTGGTACCATTATGACTGGGAATATTGTAGGAGCCGTAGCAGGTTTAGTTGGAACACTTTTCGGAGGACCTAACGCTCACGAGCAAGTAATGAAGGGGATTGGCGAGACTAAACAAATGATCAAAGAATTTTCAAATGGTTTCAGTAAATTTACCGAACAACTTGATAAGAAACTTGATAAAATAACGGAACACACCGATGGTCGATTTGATGTTATTGATACGAATCTTGGAACATTGATCACAGCGGCTAGTAGCCAATTAAATATGTTAAATGTGTTGATTCAGCAAAGTCGACTTTATCAAACAGAAGTTTTGAACATTCAACAAAGACTTTTAGATATTCAACTTGAATTAAAAAGCACTCAAGTTCGAGTTTATGATGAGTTTAGCCGCCTCACTTCTTCTGTAATTGCCCAAGTTGACGGATTAGCAAATTATTTAACCGCTTCTCATTTAAACTATTGTTTTGATTTTTCAAAAATGTTTCCAGATAAATATTTTCCCGATAGAGATTATGCGAGATGTTTAAGTTTGATTCGAGCTTTTGCAACCCATCGAGTTCACGACGCAGTCATTCCTCCTGATACAAGCTTAGACAAAGATACAGTAGTTAGAACCCTAACTAACTTTAAACCAGATCAAAGCGTTTCTTATATTCTCAATATTTTAAGGAACTTATATAACCTGCCTATTAGGGATTATGAAGTGGGTAATCCAACAAAGTGGGCTGTCGCAACAGAAAGTCTGATTTTTATGCTTTCTAATTACCCAGATAACGCTGCTCAATTAGAGCGGAAGTATCTTTTTGGGACCGAAACTCACAAAGGGGTACTAGATACTTTTAAAGATCACGGACAAAATGTTGCAAATATTATGGGATCAATAAAATCGACCTATGATACCCGCACACTGAGATGGACACCTAATACAGCGCTTTTCAAAGGCCTCATAGATAGCTACAAAAACGCGCTAAAAGATCTCAAGGCTCAAATAGACGAGATTAAACCATCCATTATAGCTGAAAATTACTGTGGATTTGATATCTATGGATCTTTAAATCAAACCTTAGATAGCGGTTTTAAAGGCAAAGATATTTTTTTAGCTAAAAAACTGACAGTACTTGATGAGTACATAACAAAAACTGTCGATCCGGATTTATCTTGGTTTGGAAGAATGAAACCTATTCTTCAAAATCTTTTTAGAATGCAAGATGATGCTCGATTGATGTACGAATATCATGGATGTGGATGTAGAGGAGAACCAGGACGCGGGTTTTGGTTTAACGCAATTTTAGATGTTTTGTTTTGCAAAACTACTGCAAGAGAAGACGGGGGACGAGATTATCCAATACCAAGAGAGGATCATTACCCAAGGTCAAGTTTGGGTCAAAATTGGAATATAGAGTTTAAAGCGCGAATATATCGAGAAGACGCTTATTGCTTCCATGGAGAGGGTACCAATTCAGAATTCCTTGCTGAGGCTTGGAACATGATAGGGGATGCTTGCGCAGCAGATGTCAGGAGCGATTCAGATATTTTCTTACGCCGTAAAGCGTTCTATATAAACGGACTGAAAGAAAGCCATAAACGCTTTTTAGCAGACTTAAGAGAAAAGCTGACAAAAGAGGATCAGTATAATAGATTGAATGCAAATGTTAAAAACCTTGACTACCATCATAAAATACTAACTACGGTAATTTTTTCTGCTCTGCCTGAATCGATTATTGCTGATGATCAACTGAGAGCATTAACTACGGCAATTTATAGTGGCACACAAATCAAGGATGCAATTTTTAACGGATCTGAGGAATATATTATTGGTAAAGGTCTTTCCAAGTCAACGCTACGAGATCTAAAATCTTTTGATGAGCGCAGACAGGAACATCAAGGATCTTATAGTGAACAATGTGATCAAGAAAATAAAATACGTAGCGACTGGGAACGAGACGAAACCGAAGACAGGGCAATGACCGAGCGAGATTATAATGACCATTACCCTAGGAATAGGATACAAAAGAGTTTATTTAAACCCATGGCAGAAACGAATCAGTTTTATTTTAACTATCTTCCAAGCAAGCTTCAGGAACGTATCAATACAGTTTTAAACCATAATCCAAAGCCTGAGACTGACCCACTGATCAGGAATACATTGACTTCTTTAGAGATTTATATTAACTCACATTAAAATAAAAGGATAAAAAAAATGAATAGGATATTAGCGACAATCTGGCTAATAGCCTCAGCAGGGTGTATGGATAAATCCTCGTCGGAAGGATACGCGCTACCGGGGATGAGCGATACTCCAGAAACTCCTTCAAAAACTGCAGATGATGTTTGTGCGAAAGTCAAAAATGACTACATGAAAGTTGCAAATGGTTTCACAATTTTCGAAATCCCTTTCATTCTAACTTGCGACCATATTATTAATCAAATAGGATTAATCCAAAAATTTATTAACCGATATGAGGCTCATCCTGATTTTAGTTGTACTTTTACAATAAAATCCGACACTACGTTGGATAATCCGTCTGTTACAAAAACAAGACAATCTATCCTAGCAGAAGCAAATAGCTGGCTAAGCGAGGCTCAGCAAATCTCTTCAGACCGTGGATGCTAATATTACAATTTAACCCGCTCCCTAAACCACAGCGTTGCGGGTACTTTCCCAGCGAATGATCAAGATTCCTGATTAAGTCTGGTAAATGCTGTGATACTTTCTGACCCTATTATGCAAGCTGCGCAGGTTTTAGGGGAACTCGACTCATTACTCTCTCTCCCGATTGACTCAAACGAACTGGAGGGTTCTCCCCAGCTCTCTCTTTTTGCCCCGCACAGTGAAACAAAGAAAGAAGTTCAGACAGAACCCCTTGTTCCCCATCCGATTTTTCAGGAAATAGAAAGTGTCGATATTAATCAGATGACACCTCTTCAAGCCCTGGGTTTCGTCGTAAAGCTGAAAGAACTCTGTTCTGCGTCCGAATGCATAAAGGCCGATGGTAGGTTCCTTGCGTAGCAGCTTTTGTCTATTTCAGGAGCAATTTTTACTTTCGCTTGATATAGTCCTCAAACTTCTTTAGATCAACGAGCTGCGGAAACGCATACTATTCGAAAGCGTCCCCATGGCTCAGGTTGGATTTATTTTTTATAGGAGGTTGCAGTGATTGCACTTAAGTTTAACGATGAAGCTCCGAATTTTACCAGCACTAACCAGGATGGAAAAATGGTCCGCCTCTCGGATTACAAAGGCAGATTTGTCCTTATTTATTTCTATCCCAAGGATGATACTCCGGGTTGTACGAAGCAAGCCTGTAACTTTCGGGACGGATTCTCCCAGCTCAAGGAATGCAATACCGTTATTTTAGGTGCTTCCACACAAGATCAAGCGAGTCATCTTGAGTTTAAGAAAAAATATCAATTACCCTTTGATCTACTTGTAGATCCAGACAGAAAATTAGCTGAATCATTTGGAATCGGAAGTATTCCTCTTATTGGACTGACAAAGCGGGAAAGCGTTTTAATAAGTCCTGAGCAAAAAATTGTTAAAATTTATTCTGATGTGAACCCCACTACTCATTTTCAAGAGGTTTTAGAAGATATTCAGAAAGTAGCTGCGACTCCTCTTCCTAAGGAAAATGCATGAGATATATTTTATGTATTTTTTTACCTCCGTTTGCCGTCTTATCCACTGGGAAAAGTTTTCAAGCGATGTTTAATTTTTTTCTCACACTCTTTTTCTGGATTCCAGGAGTGATACACGCTTTTTTTGTTATTAACGATTGGAAGACTGAAAGCAGATTTCAGCATTTAGAGAGAAAATTTATAAAAAATGATTTACAGGCTTGGAATAGTTGACTTTAAAATGCTGCGATAATGTCTTTCTTCAACATCCGTTAAACCCTCGATAGAAAATTGCCCAAAACGAAGATATTATTACCCCGAAATTCCACAGGGCTTTCTAGAATTGCTGAAGCTTTTAAATGAACAATACCTGACACAAACCAAGGAAATTTCAACCACATGAATGAGGAAGCCCAATCTGGGACTGAAATATCTAGCTCTGCGAAGGATTCCATATTGAACTGATAGCCTTATCTAGCGAAGTTCTGTTTTTTCGTAAGCGTCCTAACGCTACTGCGTGTGGATTCTTCATCCGTTCACAATAACCTAAGAGTATAGGTTCACTAAATCTTTATGTTAAATGGGCGCAATATAAATAAAACAGAATGATTTCTTTAAATAAAAAACCTCTTTTGATATATTTTTACGAGAGGGCAAAAAACTCATGAAAACAGAAATTACAAATGTCTCCGATACAGCACTCTGGGTAGCCACTTATCGAGCTCATGAAAGCAAAAGAGAAGATGCGCTCTTTCGTGATCCTCTTGCTGAATCCCTTGCTGGCGAAAAGGGAGAGCGCATTGCCCGCTCGATGAAAGGCTCTGCCTATGTTTCTTGGTCAGTGATCATTCGGACTTACATTATTGATGCCTATATTCTTCATTTAGTATCTCAAGGAATAGACACAGTAATTAATTTAGGAGCAGGATTAGATACTAGGCCTTACCGAATGAATCTTCCCCACTCACTTCACTGGATAGAAGTAGATTTTCCTCATCTCATCCAAATGAAAGAAGATCACCTCAGAGAACAAAAACCCCATTGTCATCTAGAACGTATTCCGTTGGATCTTTCGGATCGCAAAGCTCGCACTCAGCTTTTCTCTCGAATCCAACTCCAGTCAAAAAAAATATTAGTCCTCACTGAAGGAGTCATCCCCTATCTCACTGAAGAACAAGTCGCACAATTAGCTGAAGATATTCGATTGCAAGACCATTTCCAGTTTTGGATCGTAGATTACTACTCTCCACGCATGATGCAATACATGACGAACCGAAGAATGAAACAATTAAGGAACGCTCCACTTCAATTCAGACCTTCCGATTGGTTTAGTTTTTTCAAAGATCACGGATGGCAGCCCAAAGAAATCCAATATTTAGGTGAAGTGGGAGATCAAATCGGACGATCTATGCCAACTCCCTGGTTTTTTAAGATTATTCTATTCTGTATACCAGCAAAAAGAAGGAGTGAGCATAAGCAATATCTTGCTTATGCTCTACTCCAACCTTATTAATGACAAGCTCTCGTTTGAACGTGGTAAACCAGTCCAGCTTTAATATCTGTACTATCTACCGTTGCTAAAACCTGATCATTGTGACTATTTGTGGTAGCAACCATACTCGAATTGACGCGTAAATTAGTATCTACGCCGCAAGGAGACCAAACAATAGCTCCTGCCTCCACTTGATCTGTTACCAAGTAGTCTTGACTTTGAGGGCCCGAGAAAAAACGGCTCGTGCGAGGACCCACTCCCCCAGCAAAAAAATAATCAACACTCAATCGAGAAGATCCCCCCGCTGGGATTCTATTAAATCCTCTATAATCCAATTGAAAAAGTGAAATACTCACTCCCTGAGGGACATGAACTGGAACAGCAATATTGCAAGATTTTCGATCCGTATTTCTCCCTGTCGTATAGCCTGCCTCTGCTTGATAGGAATCAAACAATACACTGAGTGTTTTAGAATCAGGACTCAGTGCAGCCGAAAGAGATCCATTGGGACACCCATTTCCGCCATAAGCAGGTTGTCCTAGTCGAATATCATCCGAGAATGCAGACGAAGAACTCAACGCGATTATTGTTAAAATTATTTTCTTCATTTTTTCCCCCTTTATAAAATTCCACAATCAATAAAAGCAATTCTAATGCCAAATACTGCAAAATAAAAATCCAATTATTCCAATCATTTAATGCATTGAATCAATTAAATAAATAAGATAAAACAGCACCAGTGCTCATTTATACTGTGTAAATTAAAAAAAGAGTCATTTCGTAACCGATACTCACTTGATATTCTAATGATCCAGAGTAGATTAAGAATATATGCTAACCACTTCACAATTCAGCGAAATTAAACAAAGAACCGAATGCCAAGAAAAACTTCCTCTAGAAGTTGCAATGCAAGATCGAATTCTCCTCGTAGCAGAGGTCGAAAGACTCACTCGATTTGTGAAAAATTTTTCAGAGCAAGTGAATCACAAGCTCGATAAACTCGAAATAGACATGGGATGCTTAGAAACTGAAAATGAACGTCTTCGAAGAACAGGGAAAAGTTCAAGCATTGAAAGAGATGCCTGTGTGTGCCTGATCGCTCAGTTTGCTCTCGCTCTCAAAATGTCCGCAGGTATCGGAAAATATGAAATACTGGAACAAGATAAAAATCAGCAGCCCATCGTTCAACTCCAAAATAGAGTGATTGTTGATTTACCCAGCGGTCAGGTTTCCTGGGATTATCTGGATGAAGAAGCACATCTCTTCGAAAAACTCCCCGCTTATCCTGGAGCATTTCAATCCCAAACGATTCAAGAAATTTATTCAAAAATACTAAATCCAGAAATTCCAGAATCCGCTGAAATACCTCAAACGGAATCTTCACCGCTTCTTTCTCCAATTTTATAATGAGACGAGACGGCTGCAAGAGTTTTCTTCAATGCTGAACCCACCGGCACTTCTGGCTCACTCATTGTAACCCACCTCATTTCAGACTCAATCACTGGCTCAGAAAGCCTCCAGACTTGGGTAAGCCTTTGTATCTTATGACGAGTAACGGTATGTCGCGTTTCTACTTTTCCTAAAAGTTGAGGTTGAGAAAAAAGTTTCTGAGGATTTTTTACTAATAAATCCCAAAGCCCAGCTCTCCACTGCCCCCCTTTTCTTTGTTCGAGCAAAACCTTTCCTGAAACCGAGATGACACAGTGCAAATTCTCCTCCACGGAAATCCAGATCTTAGAAGGCTTTTTAGGAGGAAAAAAATTCTGCTCCCCTGTAAGAAAAGCGCGACAGATCTCTTGGAGAGGACAAATTTCGCAGCGAGGTTTTTTAGGAGTGCAAAGGGTCGCCCCTAACTCCATCAAACCTTGATTCATCCGACTCGGTAAAATACCTGCTTGAAAACCAGTCTCAACAAAAATACGAGCGAGTCTCCAAAGCCGGCCCTTGTATTCGTATCGTTCTGAAGCGACTCGACGCACTCGACGGACTCGGGACAAAACGCGTTCTACATTTGCATCCAGAATAGGTTCAGGCAAATTAGCCGAAATCGAAAGGATTGCACCTGCTGTGTAAGGACCTACCCCAGGAATTTCTAACCACTGCTCACGGTTAGCAGGCAATCCTTCTTGAAAGATTTTCTGTGCGCCTCGATGTAAATTTCGTGCTCGAGAATAATAACCTAATCCAGCCCATAATTTCAAAACATCCTCTAATGGAGCCAAAGCTAGGTCCTTTACATGAGGAAAGTGAGAAATAAATTTTTCAAAATAGGGAATCACTGCTACCACTTGTGTTTGCTGCAACATGATTTCTGATATCCAGACACGATAGGGAGTAGGATCATCCCGCCAAGGAAGAATTCTTTTTTTATTCTGAAACCATTGCTCCAATTGATTTAAAGAAATCAAAAACTTGCTCATCTGGACTCCCTCTCATAAGCTAAAGAAAGGGGGAAGCAAGATTGCATTTAGCTCGATTTTTTTTCAATTGGATACCTATCTTTCTACTTATAAATCCTTCAGCAGATGCTCATCTCTTTCGAGTTGTAATTGACCCAGGCCATGGAGGAGCAGATGAAGGTGCAGTATTTCAATCAGGCAAATACCGAATTACAGAAAAAATGATTACCCTCAAACTAGCGCATCAAGTAGCTCACCAACTTCAATCCAAAGGCTATTGGGTCAAATTAACTCGAGCTTCAGATCAAGAAATTTCACTGAAACAGCGAACAGCAATCGCTAATCGGATTCAGGCAGATGCATTTATTTCTATTCATATGAACTCCACAGATGGCAGAAATTTGACGAATACTCAAGGAAATGCACAAGGAATAGAGACTTATATTTTAAATAACACTACAGATGCATCGTCTCGGAGATTAGCACATCTTGAAAATAGTATGATTTCTCCATCGGATTCAAACTCTCCTGAACAAAAAGATGTTGCACTTATCCTCAAAGATCTCAGATTAGATGCAAATCTTCTGGACAGTAAACGTCTTGCTTGTCATATTCAAGAAAAACTAGTCGCAGCAACATCTCAGCGCCGCGCCGCTTCTAAACGGGATCGAGGAGTCAAACAAGCGCTTTTCCACGTCCTTCTCGGGGCAGATATGCCCAGTGTCTTAGTCGAAGCCGGATTTTTAAACAATACCCAAGATCGCATTTTTGTCCTGTCTGCCCGGGGTCAACTCTTAATCAGTCACTCCATCACACAGGCTGTTGATGACTTTCGAAATCAAAAAGAAACAAGACAAAAATCGGTCACTTGGAACAAGTGTAAGGTGCACTAAGCGAACCGCCCTGAAATTTTCCATTTGCTAAAGATTTTTTGGAAAATGGCGATTCTAATAAAGTGCTCAAACGCAAAAAATTGATTCGCTTGTTTATTCCGGTCTTTTATTTCTTTTGTAGTTCTCTCAGCTGGGCAGAAGAACCCATCCATTGCAGATACTCCAGGGAATACATCACCACTTTAGAATACCTCCGCTCTCAAAAGGCCTTTGATATTCCTGAAGCACGCGCGGAAAAAATTGCTGAAAAAGTTTCGACCGGTTGTATAGGCTCTGCAAAACGCTTTATCAAAATCGCTGCAATCTTAAGCGAGTCAGGAATCACCACCTCAGAATCCATCCAAATGGGAATCGAATTCTCTGAAAAAACAGACTTCCAAATGCAAACTTTCATTCAAGTATTTTTGAGCGCATTTTTAAAAGAAAATCTTGATTTAGACCTCAAAACTTCGATTCAAATGGCTCACTCACTCTCCATTGAGTTTCCAGGAAATCCACAAGTTATTGAAAAAGATTTCCAAACACTCGTTCACTTTTGCATCAGCGAACGCTATCTGAATCTTTCCCGCCCACTATGCGGTCCCTTTGCAGCACGCATTGCCCAAAAAGGAGAAAATTTTCAGGGTGGAATCGCCAACCCCTTTATTCAAATTTTCTCATTTCTTATTTCTGATTCAGGCGCACGCTTAACTACTGGTCAAGCCCTCCCACTCGCTGAACACATCATAGAGGGAGGCCAAAACTCAACTGAAAATTTCATCGAAGCATTTAAGTACGGAGTTTCACCCAAGGGGTTGAATCATACCGTGCCACAAGCCATTCAATTTGCAACAATCATGGCCTCTCAGAATGCGAGCAAAAATGCTAAGCCTGGAACATAAGTATGATTATTCAAGTCTGGGAGTAACGTTAAACTCGCAATAGGGGAATAAATTCTCTTTTTATACTCTTCTTGCTCTGTTTGTACTCGATTCCAATGAAATGGAAACACGATAGGCATTAAAGAAAGTCCTACTGCGATCCCAGCATACGCAGTGGAGGCAGGGTTCTGCGCTTGACTCAGCAAATAAAAAGATGCGCCAAAATTCGTTAAAAAAGAAATCCACTTCATATGACTGCCTGCATCAGCTCCACTGTGGATGAATTCTTCTGCAGCCCTCTCTTTAGATAGTTTGTCTCGTTCAGTACTGGAAGGGCGTTGAGAAAGCTCCCGAGCTGCTTCCGAGTAGGGTCTATAAGTAAGGGATAAAAAAAGTGAAGTAAGAAGCCAGCCCCCCCCCACAATCGCTCCTGTGGTAAATAATTGAAAACGCCCAGGATCGTAAGATGCAATGCCCGCAACGAAAGTAGACACTGCAGAAACTTCGAGAGGTAAAAATGTCACTAAACTTCGATTCGCCTCATCATGCGATTCAGTTTGAATACGATCACTTGCTCGAGGAACAACAGAAAGCTCTGGATAATCAAATTGTTCCGAACTTATTGCATGAGCTGAAGATAAAAAAAATAAACTTAAAACATGAGAGAATACCATTCCATAACAGTATTTTTTTTTTAATAACTTACTCATACTCCAATTCCCCCTTGATAAAATATAATAACTCTATTTTAATAATATCACTATGATACATAAAATATTATTAATGAGTGCAACTCTTTCTATTTATACAACTTTTGGATGGGCTGGAGAACAAGTTGGAACTTTGACGCAAATTGAAGGAACAGTAAAAATTTTTTCTCATCCTTCTAAAACACTACCGGAAAATTCCCAAGCCGGAATCAAAAACGGAACTCATGCTCTATTTCAAAAAGAATACTTTTTAGTCAGCGATGCAAAGATAGGCGATCCTATTGAGAATAGCAGCATTATCCGGACAGCACCGGGAGCAAAAGTACGAGTCATCTTTGGAAATGGCGACCAAATCAATGTAGGCTCTGCAACTGCCTATCGTGTGAGCTGGAATGAAGACTCGGCCGCTGGACACACCGAAGTGGCATTGATGTATGGAAAACTTCGCGGAATGATTGAAAAAGGTGGCCCAAGGAGTCATCTCAGAATCAAAACTAAATCCGCAGTCATGGGCGTCCGCGGTACAGATTTTTTTATTGCTGAAGGCGGTGCAGACGGGGGAACCGAAATTACTATTATTCGAGGTGCAGTGGAAGTAACTCCTACAACCCCAAAAGCTAAACCTATGCAGGTAAGAGCCGGTTTTTCTGCTGAAATTGCTGCCCAGGAAATCAAAAAAATGACTTCCGCCTCCCCTTTACAAGCGGTAGAAATTCGAAAAACAACACAACAAGAGCTCATGGGTATCCAAGCATCATCTACCATCGCTCCCCCCGCTACAAAAGCCGCATTTGATGGTGTGACTCAAAAGAAAATAGAAACCCTAGAGCAAAAAGCTACAGCAACGCTCTTAAAAGATATTAAAATTTATGATAAAAAACTATTTGACGAACTAGAGATAAAAAAAGAGCAAATTGCATCTCTAGAAAGCATGAACCAAGCTTCTTTACAGGTGCTCATTCAAAATGCTCCCCAGGCTCCTGAAAAGCATAAGCCTTATAAAAGTGAACTAGAGGACTTAGAAAACGGAGCTTATGACAAGTATTTCAAACATTTCGATTGAATCTCTGATTCAGGAATTTTTACAGTCCCAAAGAATCGACCGAGGTTCTGCTGATACTACCATTGAGGCCTATCGAAGGGATCTTCTGCAATTTGCCCAATGGATGAGTCCGCAAACTTCGGTCCTTTCGATAGATACAAGCGAGATCCGCCTTTATTTGAACCACCTCCATGAATTAGAACTCAAAGCCACATCGCTTGCTCGAAAAACAAGCGCTCTCAGGCAGTTTTTTAAATTCTGCTGTTTAGAAAAGAAACGAGAAGGGAACCCCACAGAGGATATTCAAGGCTCTCACCTTTCTCAGCGGCTCCCCAAATTTCTCACACATGATCAAGTCAATCTTTTACTCAACACTGTCCAGGAAGGTCTCCCCTACCCCAAAACTCTAGGCGACTGCTTGAAATCTCGAGATCGCGCGATGGTTTACCTCCTTTACGCAACCGGTATCCGAGTTTCTGAGCTGACTAGTTTAACCGCCCATCAAATCGACCTTTCACAAGGCTACCTCAGAATGAAAGGAAAAGGGGGGCATGAAAGAATCACTA
>CAIYTD010000010.1 GCA_903928955.1 Oligoflexia bacterium
CTGAAAAACTTTCAAATTCTTAAAAAAATGAAGGCCAAGCTCACCTATTTAGATACCTCCACTGAATTGCATGAATTTTTTCGAAGTTCAACAGGCCCTTTTACTGTGATTGATGGAATCTTAGGAACTGGATTAAAGGCACAGCTAGAAGGCATCTTTTATGAAGTAGTGGAAATCATAAATGAACAAGATGCTCACGATGTTATTTCTCTCGATATTCCCACTGGAGTCAGTGGTGACACAGGAGCAATCCATGGCGCCTCCATCCTCTCTCATCTCACAATCTCTTTTGGCTTCCCTAAGCTAGGACACTTTCTTCCTCCTGGAGCGGGACGTCGTGGAGAATTAATGAATGTAGATATTTCTCTCCCCCCTCAATTTCGTACAGAAGGGGATAAATTTCTTCTGATGAAGAACCCGATGAGTGCCTTACTGAAGGAACGAGATCGTTACGGACATAAGAACTCATTTGGACATACTCTCCTTATTGGAGGGAGCCCAGGACGAATCGGAGCCATCTCCATGGCCGCTCGGGCATGTCACAAAATGGGGACAGGCCTAGTGACTGTTGCGACTTGGCAAGACTGCTTTGAAGCACTTTCAACGAAACTTCCCAATGAAACCATGGCTGTGCCACTCCATTTGATAGGTCCAGAATATGCCATTTATAAAACGAACCTTTCCACCTATTCCAGTATTGTCATTGGACCCGGTTTAGGATTAAGAACAGAAGGCAAACAACTCATCCAAGAGCTTCTTACCCACTATCGAGGTCCTATTGTATTGGATGCTGATGCGCTCAATATCATTGCGAACTATAAATTACATGATTTCATTATGAATCGCAGAGCCCCAACTGTACTGACTCCTCATCCAGGTGAAATGGCACGTTTTCTCAATTTAACTAAAGAGCAAATTAAACAGGATCCCATCCAAGCGGTTCGAAGTGCAGTTGCAATGACTCATGCTACTGTCCTTCTCAAAGGGGCTGCTACAGTTATTGGATCTTCCGAAGACTTCCTCTGTTTCAATCATTATCCAAATGATGGAATGGCTACCGCTGGAAGCGGAGATGTTCTAGCAGGAATGATTGGGGGCCTCCTCGGACAGTCCATGGATCCTTTTCTGTCCACATTGCTAGGAGTTTATTTACATAGTCTTGCGGGAGATTTTGCCGCACGCTCATTCGGACACCGCAGTATGACTGCACCCGATATTATCGAGAATATTGGAAATGCATTCAAAGACCTGAAAGAAGCAGAACATGCACCAGCTTTGGAAAGTCGCGTCCGTTTACTCTGAAACTCAACTCGCAGAGTGCGCTGAGAGTTTAGGAAAAGAACTTCAATTAGGGGATCGAGTTTTACTCGAGGGGCCAATGGGAGTAGGAAAAACGACTTTCGCTCGAGCCCTTCTCTTGGCGATGGGTGTCCACCAACCTCCAGAAGGAAGTCCCACTTTTGCGATTGCACACGAATATCAAGCTCCGATAGGTGGAATGGTTCATATCGATTATTATCGCATGCGATCCGAAATCGAAATAGAAGAAGCGGGAATTCCTGCTTACTATTGGGAAAGAAACCTCCTAGTGATTTCAGAATGGTTATCGTCTTGGCCACTCTTTGAAAAGCAAGTGCTGGGATCAGGCAGAAGTTGGAAAGTAAATTTTTTATTTCATTTCAACAACGCAGACAGAATCATTGAAATTAAAAAGTCTGAATAAGAGAAGCCATTTCACGAACGGCATTTTCCAATCCCACTAAGACAGCCCGGCACACAATAGAATGTCCGATATTGTACTCTTCAATCAACGGACTTCCGTCAGAATTCCTGAGTTCTAATACACCCAAAATATTTTTATAATCAAAACCGTGCCCAGCATGCACTTTTAATCCCCTTTGATGAGCCAGAAGAGAGGATTTTTTAATGCGTTCGAGTTCAACGGGAATGCGTTTTTGAGAAGCAAGGCAATACTTTCCAGTATGAAACTCAACTGCATTCGCACCCAACTTTTCGCTCCATTTCACGGCAATTAAACTGGGTTCAATAAAACAACTGACTCGAATGCCAGCTTCTTTCAGCTGAGCAATTGCCGAAGCGAAACGACGAGGTCGAACGCTTAAGTCTAATCCCCCTTCGGTGGTCAATTCTTTTCTTTTTTCTGGAACCAAACAAACCCAGTCCGGCTGAATCTTTAAAGCAAACGAAACCATCAAGGGCGATGCAGCCATTTCTAAATTGAGAGGCACATGGAGCTGTTTTCGAAGGAGCTCTACATCGCGGTCTTGAATATGCCGTCGATCTTCTCTCAAGTGCACTGTAATTTGTTCTGCTCCACCCTTTTCAGCTAACTGCATTGCCTCTAAAAGATCCGGATAAAAAGTCCCTCTAAGTTGACGCAACGTAGCAATATGATCAATATTAACACCTAATCGTGGCTTCATGCTGAATTTCCTAACCTAATACTTTATGTATACTTGCTGCAATTATTCGAGATAAATCATTGATTTGATTCGAACTTTCTCCCTCAACCATGACTCGTGCGACAGGTTCAGTACCTGAGTAACGCACATAAACGCGACCTTTATCTTTTAAGGCAGCTTCAGCTGATGCAATTGCTTGAACAATTTCAGGGTGATGTTCAAAAGGCTCTTTCCTAATAACACGAATATCTTCGCGGGCTTGCGGAAAAAGCTTAATGGCTTTTCTTAACTCAGAAAGGGGTTTACCTGTGCGTCGCATAGCTTCTAAAACTCTGAGTGCAGCAATAATCCCATCGCCGGTGGTAGATTGATCTAAAAACACAATATGTCCGGACTGTTCCCCCCCTAAGTTAAAGCCATTCTTTCTCATCGTATCTACCACATAGCGATCCCCAACCTGGGCCCGTACCATAGAAATACCATAATTTTGGAGAGTGAGCTCTAAACCCAGATTGGACATAGGTGTAGTTACCACCGTATTGTGCTTGAGTAACTGATCCCGAGACATTTCAATGGCACAAAGTCCGATAATCTGGTCACCGTCCAATATCTCTCCATTCTCATCAGAAAGAATGCAACGATCGCCATCCCCATCGAGAGAAATTCCAATATCTGCGTCATGTTCGATCATTGCTTGAGAAATTCCTTGAGGATATAAAGCACCACATTGAGCATTAATATTCAAACCATCAGGGCTCACCCCTTTTTTAATGACATCAGCGCCAAGCTCTTCAAAAACAAGAGGAGCTACTTTATAAGCGGCTCCATTCGCGCAATCTAAAACAATTCGAACGCCTAACAAATCCAGATCTTTAGGAAATAAACTTTTTAAAAAAACAAGGTAGCGTCC
>CAIYTD010000011.1 GCA_903928955.1 Oligoflexia bacterium
CCAATTTTTGAATAGGCACCTAAAATAGATTGTTCTCCAATTTTGTATTCTTGAAATTCGCTGTTCAGCGGCGAAGAAAGCATTTTTTTTACTATAGGATTTGTTTCAAAATTTCCAAAATTTATTGGATTCTTTCCTGTTTTTTGGACAATTGCTTTGCCATCTTCATTAATTAGGGCAAGATTATAAGGTCCAGTGTCTGAAAATCTTTCATTGAGATGATTTTGAATAACTCCTAAAGAAATAAACGATGTGAAGTTTTTCTTCTCATCTTGCATGAGTGGCATATTGATAAGAATGATATTTTGACTAGGAGTAAGAGAGCTGCTTTTTACCTCTGATGCGCCTGCTTCCAACACCTCAAATCTGATTTTATTTTGTTTTTGAAATTCATTAAAATAGTCGTATTTAAAGTTAATCTCTTGTGCAAGTGATTTATTAAACCATGTATTACTTGTTGGATGAGCGGCTGTAATTAAGTTATTTTTGTAAACGATTGCAAATAAAAGTTCGCGATCGATATTAAATTCTCTGGTGTCGTTGTTGTTTGTTGATAGAGCTCTGCCTAGTAGTATCCCTCGTTTTGTAATTGACTCAAACCAAGATCTCGCTTCTTCTGATTTTGATGAGGTTAAAATTTCAGAAGTTAAATAAATATTATTTAAATTATCTTGTTTAAATAATGAGGTGGCATTTATTACAACTGCTGAAAGTGTTATAGAAAGTGAAAGCAGTACTAAAAGTAAAAACTTCATTCCGATAGTGAAATGAAAGTTAAAGTATTTTTTTACTTCGTGGGTTTGGTTGTTTTTGACTGATTTTGGTATCTCCATTTGTTTACTGATCGACTTATTTTAAAAGGGACTTAATTTTTTTTTTGGGGTTAAGGAAATATAAAAATACAGTATAATTTTTATTATTTAAAGTAATCAAGGACTTAGGGGTATTATTAGATTTTATCTGTCTAGGGTTCTGTTCTCAGCTCATTTTTTTTTAGTTTTTTGCCGAAAAACAAAGAGAATGGAAATAATCTTTGACGATAGATACGAATTTCGCCGTTATGCCACCATTTTATTGGTGCCCGTTTTAATTTTAGCGGGGTCTACGAGTTTACTACTAAAAGATTATTGGAGTGATTATATTGGCAGCGAAGGGCACGACCAGATTGGCTTATTGAAATCTTCTACAGGAGATGTTAAACGAAGATCTTCGGAAAGATTTAGGTGGGATTCCGTTCGTACGAATCAACCTTTGTTTTTGAAGGATTCCGTTCGAACTACTGTAGGAGCTCATGCAATCATTAATCTTGGGGAAGAGAGTGAAATAGAAGTGGGAGAAAATTCACTTATTGTACTCGAAAAAACTAAAAATAAAATCAGCATTGATTTTCTGGCAGGACAAATTTCGTTTCATGGAGGAGTAGCGGGTCTAAGAGTGAAGGTGAAAGATCGGATTGTAGAAGCAAAGGAAGCTGCAGGAAATTTACTTCTTCAAAAGGGCAATGTTTTAATGAATGTGATCACGGGTTCAGTTCATTTGCAGGATCAGGAGAATGTCATAAGGCAAATTACTCGTGAAGAGCAAGTGAAATTCTCCGAGGCTAACCCTCTAGAAGTAGTAGTGATTCGAGCAGAACTTCTGAATCCCCCTCAGGGTGCATTTTTTTTGGTTGAAGATCAAGTTTTAGGTCATTCTAACATTCATTTCGATTGGAAACTGACTGACAAAATAGATTCGCCTCAGCTTCAGGTTTCTCAAACAAGTGATTTTGCCGCTGCTAGCCGAGTGCCTTTGGCGGATACTATGCATGGACATCAGAGTTTTCCGTTGGGTATTTACTTTTGGCGCATCGTCAGTAAGGAAAAGCCAATCAGTGAAGTCAGAAATTTTGAGGTTCTCGATCGCTTGCCGATCCGTTTAATAGATCCGCCCGATGGAGATGTAAAAACTATGTCTGATGACTCTGAATTTTTATTCAGATGGGTAGGCTCGCCGCGCTTTCAACGTTATAGTCTTCAAATAGCAACTGACCGAGGATTTAAAGTGGTCACTCATTCATCTGAAATTATTGGGCAAACCCAAGCTCTTGTGAAATTGGATCGATCTGGTCAATATTTTTGGAAAGTAAACGGAGTTGCTACGCAAGCTCTGTTGAATGAGAGTAGTACTATTAGAACTTTTACCATAAAGGAAAAAAAGAACGGGGGACAACTGTCTTCCTTAACTGAGTCGAATCTTATTCCGACGAAGCAGATTTTCCCACTTTTAGATGCGGATTTATCTCTTTTAGATTTTGGAAAATTACCAGAATTATTAGTTAAATTTCAATGGTCCGCTGCCCCAGAATTATCTCAAATTCAATTAATTATTTCTAAGTTAAAGAATGATCATTTAGAGAACTATGAAGAAGTGTTGAGAACTCAGGTTGCTATGTCTCATATGATAGGTGAGTATCAATGGATAGCAAAAACTCCTGGAAAATATCAATGGGAATTGAGAAAGATCGGACTAGTAGGTTCTTCTAGTGGTGAAGCCAGTCTTTCTCAATTTACAATTAGAAAAGAATTTAGGGGTATTGATCATGTATTAGCTGAAGTGGTGGAGGATCAAAGACAAAAAAAAATGAATTTAAAAATCAGTTGGAGCCCTTTCTTTCAAGCGAGTCGATATAAAGTTTCTATTTTTGGTTCTGCCTCTCAGTCAGCTCCTTTGGAGGAAATCGAAACCAAGCAGCTTAATTGGAATACAGAACGGCAAGAATATTTTAATCATCCTATTTTTTACCAAATATCTGCGGAGTTAGCGTCTGGGTTTAAAGTTCTTTCAAATATCGAGCGTTTTGAATTTGTACCCCGTAAGGTTTTGAAAAAAGATCCGTCTCCGAAATTAACAAGTCGACCTCCTGTTTCAAAGAAATTGATCTCTATTGAAAATGTCGTATCTGATGTCAATGGATACACGACTCGGGTAGGGGATCAAATTCAAAAGAAATTCAATTTAAAAATCAGCTGGAGCCCTTGCCCAAAAGCTAAACGCTATAAAATTTCAATTTTTCAATCTTCAGATCAAAAAGTGCTTTTAGAAGAGGCATATACGAATCGTCTGGATTGGACCACGGCACGACAGGAATATTTTAAGAACTCTATTTTTTATAAAATATCGGCTGAGTTAGGGCCTGAAATTCAAGCTTCCTCACAAGTGCAGCAGTTTCAGTATCAGTCACAGTCGCAGTCTGCGTTGTCTCAAATGATACAACCTCTTGATCTCGCATCGATTTCTAAAGTACAAAAAAATCAAGCAAAGATTAATTTTTTACTTATGACTTGGAGTAGAGGTGAGGAGGGGACTAGGTATGAAATTGAAATTGCGAGGGATAAAAATTTTAGTCAAATCCTTTTTAATAGCGCAGTAGAGGAAAATTTTTTGATGGTTCCATTAAAAGATTTAAGCCTCGGGCATTATTGGTGGAGGCTTCGCATGATTTCTCCAGGTAGGGTGCGTTTCACGAATCTCCCTCGGACATTTGAGATTTTGCCATAAATCTTGACGAAGTCCCCTCTTTTGGGATAAGTTGCAGCCCTTATGAAATTAAAGACTAAAAAAGCAGCTGCGAAGCGATTTTCTTTCACTGCGACTGGAAAAGTGAAGTTTAAGCGCACGAACAAACGCCATAATATGGGCAATAAAAGCTCTGCTCGAAAGTTAAAGCTTCGAGCCGGTGGATATATTTTCAGCGGTGATATTAAGCACGTTGAAAAATGTATGCCTTATGGATCGTAGTCTATTTTTTATTCCATTTCTTCGGTAACTTGAAGGAGTTGTCATGCCTCGCGCAAAACGTGGATTTAAGCGTCGCCGCCGTCACAATAAAGTTCTTAAACGAGCTGAAGGGTTTGTTTTAGGACGTAAAAATAAATTTAAGCGTACTGCTGAAGCAGTGGATCGTGCTCAAATTTATGCTTATCGTGATCGTCGCGTCAAAAAACGAGAGTTTCGCCAATTGTGGATTGCTCGTTTATCAGCAGCAGCTAGTACAAATGATATGAGCTATAGTAGAATGGTTGCAGCACTCAAGAAAGCACAGGTGAAGCTCGATCGTAAAGTCCTTTCGGATATTGCGATTGTCGATCCAAAGGCTTTTAGTGCTATTATTGATCAAGTTCGTTTACTCGCACCCGCTCAGTAAGAGTTTTTCAGTCATCCATGATCGATATACTCAACGGGATTGGCAGTAAAGTACTCAAAGAGATTGGGGATGCAATAGATTTAACTTCTTTAGAACAGATGAGAATTTCTGTTTTAGGGAAGAGAAGTGTATTGAGCGAAGTCCTCAAAGGACTCAGCTCAGCCCCATCTTCTGAGCGACCTGTGATAGGGAGTGCTGCTAATGCGTGGAAGAAACAGATAGAGGAAGCTCTTGATCAGCGAAAAGAATTCTTAGAAAGAGCTTTGCTTATTGAAAAGCTGCAGAATGATAGAATAGATGTCACTGCTCCTGCGCGGCTTCACCATCGCGGTTCTTATCATTTAATTACTCAAACAACTCGGCGGATTATTCAGATTTTAAGTAGATTAGGATTTGATGTCACCTTAGGACCTGAGGTAGAAACTGAGTATTTAAATTTTGAGGCTGTTAATATTCCTGCAGATCATCCCTCTCGGGATATGCAAGATACTTTCTTTTTGGGCCCTGGAGTAGTTTTGAGAACGCATACTTCAGGGGTTCAGATGCGATCGATGATGGCTCAAGCGTGGCCCATGCGTATTCTCTGCCCAGGTGCAGTTTATCGTTGTGATCATGATGCGACTCATTCTCCGATGTTTCATCAACTCGAAGGTCTTTGGGTAGATCGCCATGTTAAAATGAGTGATCTCAAAGGAATTCTTGAGTTTTTTGCAAAGGAGCTTTTTGGTGCCGAAACTCAGATACGGCTGCGACCAAGCTATTTTCCATTTGTGGAGCCTGGTGCTGAAGTGGATGTGAGTTGCTTTCAGTGTCGAGTGAAGATTTCGGATGCTTGTAGGGTATGCAAAGGATCAGGTTGGCTAGAGATATTAGGGGCAGGAATGGTCCATCCCCGGCTTTTTCAAGTTGCAGCATCTACTTCGGAATTGTTTAAAAATTCTCAAGGACTAACGGGGTTTGCTTTTGGGGTAGGGATAGAAAGAATCGCCATGTTATTGCACCAAGTTCCGGATCTGAGATTGCTCTTTCAAGGAGATGTTCGCTTGCTCAGTCAATTTTAATGAGGTGAAACAAAATGCGCATTTCTTGGAATTGGCTCTCAGAACTCGTTGATTTGAGTCCATTTAAGGGACCTATAGAGCTTGCAGAGTTCTTGACTCATCGTGGTTTAGAAGTAGAAACAATTGATCGGTTAGGTCAAGGTTTAGAGCAGGTGATTACTGCTCAAATTCTAGAAAAAAAACCGCATCCGCAGGCGGATCGATTAAGTATTTGTTTAGTAAGTGTTGGATCTGGAGATCCTTTGCAGATTGTCTGCGGTGCTCAAAACATGAAAGCAGGGGATAAAGTAGCGTTGGCTCAAATCGGAGCAAAGTTGCCCAATGGCCTTGAAATATCTCAAAGTAAAATCCGGGGTATATTTTCCTATGGAATGCTCTGTTCTGAGGAAGAACTTAAGCTCAAGGAACATTCTGAAGGTATTCTACTTCTTCCTCCCCTAACGGCTTTAGGTCAATCTTTAGCAACTTTTTTAGGTAGAGATGACACGATTCTGACTCTCAAGATTACTGCTAATCGAGGCGATTGTTTAAGCCATTTGGGCATAGCTCGTGAAATCGGTTCTGGTTTGCAAAAGGTACCTCAGCTGCCGAGTGTTGAGTCTCTCGTCTTTCAAAAGTGTCCTATTTCTATTGATTTGAGCGCGGGCGACTTAGCGCCTCAGTTTTTTGGGTGCTGGATAGAAAATATAAAGGTGGGTCCCTCGCCTGATTGGATGGTGAACTGCCTGGAGGTTTTGGGGGTACGTTCGGTTAATAATGTTGTCGATGCTACGAATTGGGTGCTACTAGAATTAGGCCATCCCATGCACGCGTATGATGCCTCAAAAATTAGGGGTTCCAAAATTCAGGTGCGCCTTTCTCGTCCGCAGGAGTTGCTTCCACTTTTAGATGGTATTACGGTGGAATTGACGGGTTCCGAAATTGTGGTCGCAGATCAAGAGAGAGCGATTGCATTAGCAGGGGTTATGGGGGGTGGGAATTCCGAAGTTCAAATGGAAACTCAAACCATTTTTCTGGAATGTGCTGAGTTTGATCCTATTGCGGTTCGACGTTCTGCATCTCGATTTCAGAGAAAAACAGATGCAGCTCATCGATTTGAAAGGGGAGTCAATCCATCAGGACTTGCATTTGCTTTGGCTCGGTTGGCTCATTTAGTAATTCAACTTGCTGGCGGGAGAATCGTTGGAGCAGCTCAAGCGCAGCTTCCCTCGCGTTCGGGAATCGTTTCTGATCGGCGTGAAGTGAAATTTGAAACTTACTATTTAAATGATTTTTTAGGTTTCCCAAGAGATCAGGAGCCCCTTACTCTTGAGCAGGTGAAAAGTATTTTAGAAGCACTGGATTGCCGAGTGGAGAAACAAGACAACGCATGGAGCGTGTGCCCACCTTCTTATCGTTTGGATCTGAATATTCGGGAAGACTTTGCTGAAGAGATTGCTCGTTGGATAGGTTACGACCGAATTCCTTCCACCATTCCGATTTTATCCTCTCCTCCTGGTTTCTTAGGTTCCGCTCTGCCGCGTTTGACCGTAATGGACCGCGCAAAAGAAGCCCTTGTGCGAGCTGGATTGAATGAAACAGTTCATTTGGCTTTTACCAGTCGCAGTTGGCTTTCTCAGTTTCAATACTCGTCCTTCGTACAGCTCTTGAATCCCCTCAGCGAGGAATATGAAATGCTGGTTCCTTCCCTGATTCCTGGATTAGTTCGGAACGCTCTCGAAAACTGGCATCATCATTTCGGGTCAGAGCTTCCCTCTATTCGGCTTTTTGAACTCAGACCTGTTTTTTCCAGCTCGTCACCTACTATTGAAGCCCGATCTCAGGCTGAGACAGGTGTCATTGAGACTTGGAAACTTGCTTTAGGGTTATCGGGTTCTCGCTTTGCTCAGGCGCTTCGAAGTGAACGAGGTGAAGTAGATTTTTATGATTTGAAAGCGGTTTTAGAGTTTCTGTGGGTAGAACTAGGAACAAAAGGTGTTCGACTGATTCCTCTTTTAAATTCGAAGTCAGGAGGGCATCCTCTTTTTCATCCCGGTCAGAGTGTCGAGGTTTGGATGGGAAGTTCTTTGGCGGGGCATTTTGGGCTGTTTCATCCTGCGAAAGCAAAAGAATTGAAAATGCGCGCCCCCTTTTGGATTGCTGAATTAGATTGGCAAGTCTTAACTCAGCTTTCTCGTCCCAGTGCGGGAGTTCCTCGGTTTCAGGCTTGGCCTGAGTTCCCGCAAATGGAGAGAGATTTTGCACTAGTCGTTAAAAAAGGTGTGAGCACCGAAAAGCTTTGCCAATTAGCTGTTCAGGTCGGAAAGCCTCTTGCTCGGACCGCTCAAGTTTTTGATATTTATCAGGGCTCTCAAGTAGCAGAGGGGATGACAAGTGTCGCAGTACGGGTTATCTTTTATCATGAAACTCGTAGTTTACAGGAGTCAGAGGCTGAGTCTGTTTCAGCGCGTATTTTAGAAGCTTGGAAAAAAGAATTCGGAGCTGAGCTGCGAAGCTAATGAGTCTATGGAGAATGTGTAGAGAAGAAAGAGGAGAAGCTGATTGTGGCGATGACCAAAGCGGATATCGTAGAGATACTTTACGAAAAAGTTGGATTTTCTAAAAAAGAAGCTGCTGATCTAGTAGAGCTTGTTTTTGACGCTCTTAAAGAAACTCTTGCCAAAGGGCAAAAGATTAAGATCTCAGGTTTCGGTAATTTTGTTGTACGGGATAAGAGGTCTCGGGTAGGACGTAATCCTCAAACAGGTCAAAGTATTGAGATTAGTGCCCGTCGAGTTCTCACCTTTAGGCCATCTCAGATTCTTCGAGCTGAGGTGAATGCTAGTCTAGAGGGTAAGCCTGTTACTGCTGACATGCTCCATCATAATGATGATGATGATGACGATACCGACGCATAGGATTCAAATTCCTGATCGTCTTTATTTCCGAATTGGAGATGTTGCTGATTTGCTGGGGATTAAGCCCTATGTCCTGAGATATTGGGAATCTGAATTTACCCTGATTCAGCCGCAAAAATCTCCATCCGGTCAACGGGTTTATCGTCGAAAAGATGTTGAAATCCTTTTCATGATTAAGCACCTGCTCTATGAAGAAAGATATTCGATTGAAGGGGCTAAGAAGAGAATGAAAGAGCTTCGTAAAGAAGGAGATCTGAGTTTTAGACCGAGTTCACTTTTGATACAATCAACTGAGTTTCCTATCTTAAGTTCCAGTCCACTTTCTCACGAGAAACGTCAGGAAGTCCGTCAGTTAATCGAAGAGCTCAAATCTATAATCGATACTCCTATTGGAGAGATTTTTCGGTTCTAGTTTTTTCTGGGCCTTGGGGTAGAGCGGATGCTGCTAAAACAATCTTTGCGCAGGCTAGGGCATCTGAGATGGCGTCATGGTGTTTGAGGGGGATATTGAGTGATCGGCACACAGAAGGTAGATGAGCTGGCCTGATTTTGAGGCGCTTTCTAGCAACTTGAACTGTACAGGTGAAGGGAGTAGAAGGTGGTAGTATTTGATACCGTTCGCAGCAAGCATTTAAAACGCGTTGATCAAAACTTGCATTATGGGCTGCGATAAAGTCGATATTTTGAAAGAGTAATTTGATTTTTAGCCAGAGCTGAGAGAAGAGAGGCGCTTTTTCTACATCTTTCCAAGTTAAGCCATGAATAGGAGTAAATACAAAATTTTTCGAAGGTGGACGAATGAGATGGTATTCTTGGGCGATAATTTTACCTTCCTCGACTCGGACAAGTCCAATGGAGCAAGCGCTATCGCTATCATAATTTGCAGTTTCAAAGTCAATAGCAAGAAATCGATCGGACATTGGCTCAAAGTAATTCAAAAGATGAAAATCAACAATAAATCTCTTTGATTGCTCGTATCAATTTAATCGACTTTGGATCATGGATTTTATAGTAGACGTTAGTCCGTTCTCGACGCGAAGTGAGTATGCCTTCCATTTTCATTCGGCTTAAAAACTGGGACATCGCTGATTGTGAGATTTGGCAAAAACCAGTCAATTGACTCACATTTTTTTCTTCTTCTAATAGCAGCTGACAAAGAATTTTAATCCTTATTGGGTGAGTGAAAGACTTGAGTATCTGATAAATTTCTTCATGTTTTTTTAGGATTGATTTTGCAATATCATTTTTCATTTTTTAGCTCGGTTTCTCGTTCTGGTAGATAAACGGAATAAAATATAATTTCAAGTTAATATTATATTCATGTCATCTCAGTAATATCTTTTATACAAAATTTTGAGCAAAATTTTAAAAGTTTTGGTAGAGTCGTGGGAGTATGCAATTTTTTCAAAGTGGGGCGAAGCCATGAATAATCGAAGTGCGTTTGATGAGGAAAAGTTTTTACCTAAGAGTGCTATGGCCTTTTTTCTCTTAGTCCTTTTTACTATTATTTCTATTTGGCTGTTTTTATATTTTATCATGATTCAGAGAGCATGAGGTGATTTGTGAATTTTTCAAATATCGATGCAGCTGAGAAAAAAGTTGTTTCAATAGCTATTTTAGTCTCTATTGGACATCTTCTATTGATCGCTTATGCAGCCATGTTTTTACATATTTCCGTACCTACCTGTCAGCCTAATGAAAAGCTTTTTACAGAGCCTAGTTTAAATAAAATAGGATCGCATCGATACGAAGTTCATTATGTCGCTAAAATGTGGGATTTTTTACCAAAAAAGCTTGTCATCCCGAAAGGATCGACAGTGGATTTCTTTTTGGGAAGTGTGGATGTGAATCATGGATTTCATATCAACGGAACACTTGTTAATTTGATGGCAGTGCCAGGTGTGATCAACAAAGCAACTCAGAAATTCGAAAAAAGTGGCAATTTCCCCATTATTTGTCATGAATATTGCGGATTCGGGCACCAGAATATGAATGCAGTTATTACTGTTTCAGATTCTGCTACTGAAGCTGAGATGGATCTTGGATTTCAAAATGATAAAATGAATACGAATCTCTCTCCTGCTGCATTAGCGGGGCAAGGTCATTTCAATAAAAAGGGTTGTATTGCTTGTCATAATATTAGCGGAGCTCCGGGCGGCGTCGGTCCAACATTCAAAGGTCTTTATGGGAGACGAGAAGAGATGAATGATGGTCTGAAGCTAACTGTAGATGATGCTTATATTATCGAGTCGATCAAATATCCTGCAAAAAAAATTGTCAAAGGTTTCAATAATGTCATGCCAATATTGCCAGTAACGGATCTTGAAATTCTTGAAATGATTGAATGCATTAAAACAATTAAGTGAGAGCTGAAATGAAATACTCAAAGAATTTAAAAAATATTATTATTACAGAACTCAGTTTTCCCATCGTGTTTTTGGTCTTTGGGATTTATCAAGGAATGCTTCAGGTTCTCTTACGGTCTGGCGTGATTCGTGCGACCGATGTTTTTGGAATTAATTACTATCAAGGTCTCACCGGTCATGGCGTTATTAATGCAATTCTTCTCACTACTTTTTTTGCAGTAGCGTTTGGTCATGTGGTGATATTTCAGTTATTCGGCCAAATCCAAGAGACTCTAGCCGCCGTTTCAATGGGTCTGATGTTGATGGGTGCGTCTAGTGCACTTTGGGCAGTCCTTGCTGGAAAAGCGAGTGTTTTGTATACCTTTTATCCTCCGCTTCGTGCACATCCTGCATTTTATTTGGGTTTAGCTGTCTTTATAGTTGGAAGTTGGTTTGCTCTCTTTAGCTGGGTATTACCAGTCAGGAGTTGGCAAAAGAAAAATCCAAAAGAAAAGCTGCCTCTTCCTGCTTTAGGTATTTTGGTTACTTTTATTCTCTGGCAAATAGCAACATTGCCTGTTGCAGTTGAAGTTCTGGTTCTTCTTGTTCCCTGGTCACTAGGGCTTACTGATCATATCAATGTCGTTCTTTCTAGAACACTTTTTTGGTTTTTTGGGCATCCTTTGGTCTATTTCTGGCTTTTGCCCACTTACGTCGCTTATTATACCATTCTTCCTAAGATAGCTGGGGGCAAGCTTTATAGTGATTTTGCGGCTCGATTTGCATTTTTAATTTTTCTTATGTTCTCCAGTCCACTGGGACTTCATCATCAGTTTGCAGATCCGGGTATTTCGAGTGATTGGAAGGGGATTCACACCGTTTTAACTGCGATTGTCGCTATTCCTAGTATGATGACTGCATTTACTCTAGCAGCCTCTCTTGAATTAGCTGCCAAAATGCGCGGTGGAACAGGTCTTTTTTCTTGTTGGAAGAGGCTTCCTTATTTTGAAGAGTCCAAGTGGCTCTTTCCTTATTTTCTATGTGGACTCCTTCTTTTTATTTTTGGAGGAGCAACCGGTGTTGTGAATGCTTCTTACAACCTGAATCAAGTGGTTCATAATACTTCCTGGGTCCCTGCTCATTTTCATTTAACAGTCGCTGGGCCTGTTTTTCTATCTATTATTGGCCTTTCTCTTTTCATTTTAATTGGAATTCAAGGTAAAAAACTCTATTCGCCTAAACTAGCCATGATTGTTCCCTATCTGTGGATGGTAGGTGTCATGGTGATGTCTTCCGGAATGTTTATTGGTGGCTTAAGAGGAGAACCTAGGCGCAGTAATCTTGGATTGAGCTATTTGAATCCGGCTGCATCCGAGTATCGACCTGATTGGATTATTTCTACTTCCCTTGCTTCCTTGGGTGGGGCGATTATGACTTTGGGAATGTTGATTTATTTTTATATATTATTTCGCTCACTCTTAGTTAAAGGTTCTTCTAAAGTGGAGCAGGAATTCTCTCTTCCTTTTGCTGTTCCGCTTCATGACGAAAATATAGGTGCTGTGAAGATTTTGAGTCCTTGGATTTTAGGTGCAATAGTGATGGCGGCTTTAGCTTACGCTCCACCTCTTTATCAAATTCTAAAAGATGGCAATCCAGGCGGAAAATCTTTTTCTCCAGAAAGTCCTATTTCGGTTCTGAGTCCATGAGATGCTTTTATGCTTTTTTATTGACTCTTTGCATTCCTTTTTCTTCTAGTTATGGAATGTACTCTGCATCTCCCCCGAATGAGATTCGAATCGAATCGATATCTTTTTTGAACGAAAGTGGAAAAACAACAACAATCACTGAAATCCCTCATAGTGAGAGTTCGCTCGTTTTAATTCCAGGTTATTTTCAATGTCATGCAAGTTGTCCTATTTTAGCGGATCAATTAAAAAAAATGGTAGATGGGGTTCAGAAATTTTCAAAATTTAGGTTCCTATTTCTTTCGTTTGATCCAAAAGATGAAATGGAAACGATGAAAATGTTTCGGAGTCATCATCAACTTCCCTCTACTTGGTTGCTTGGAGTCATCACAGATCAGTCCTTTGCAAAAGAGTTTTTCGCTCAATTTCAATATAGTTTTCAAAAAACTGATTTTGGATTTGACCATCCCAATACGGCTTTTGTATTTAGTCCGAAATCCTTGATATGGACAGGAAGTTTATTTGGAGGACAGATACTTGCGTTAGATTTGGTTCAAGCATACCGTGATGCCAATTTAGCAAATCAGACTGGTCTGAGTGCTGGATTTTCGAAGTTCTTGGGTAAGAAAGAATATTTGATGCTTTATGGGCTGATCATAACGGTGCTTTCTTTGGGTTATGTATTTTTCTTTTTTTCCAAAAGGAGACGTCTCGTCTCCAAAGGATGAAGCATCCTAATCTAAACCTTTATTGTTGATACGCGTTGATTGAATCTCGTTTTTTCTTTGATTTCGGTTTCTATTGCGTTACTTATGGTTGATAGAAAGTAAACAGCATGGAAATTACAATAAAAACAATCATCAACCGTGAAGGTATATTGGTTGCATTTGATGCAAAGAAAATTTATTTTGCCATTCAGAAGGCGGGTGCTGCCACAAACGAGTTTGATAGTGATAAGACGATCTTATTGGCTGATCAAGTTATTCAAGTCGTAAGCCACAAATTTCATGATGAGCCTCCGCAGGTTGAAAAAATTCAAGATATTGTAGAGCAAGTTCTCATTTCTGCAAGTTATTTTAAATCAGCGCGTGCCTATGTTAGGGATTACAAACAACAGCGTTCATTAGAAAAAAATCGCAACACTTTCATTCATGTGGAAAGTTCTGTCAATGATTATTTGGAGCAGCTAGATTGGCGAGTCAACGCGAACGCAAATCAAGGTTATAGTTTAGGCGGTTTAATCTTAAACCTTTCTGGGAAAGTAGTAGCAAATTATTGGCTCAATCACGTTTATTCAATGGAGATAGGTGAGGCTCATAGGAATGCTGACCTTCATATTCATGATTTAGATATGTTATCAGGCTATTGTGCAGGATGGTCTTTGCGAACGCTATTGCATGAAGGATTAAATGGAGTCCCTGGAAAAATAGAAGCAAGCCCCCCGAAACATATGTCTAGTGCAGTGGGACAAATAGTAAATTTCTTAGGAACTCTTCAAAATGAGTGGGCAGGAGCACAGGCATTTAGTTCATTCGATACTTATATGGCGCCTTTTATTCGAAAAGACAATCTTTCTTATGTTGAGGTGAAGCAACAGGTTCAGGAATTAATTTATAATCTTAACATTCCTTCCAGATGGGGAACGCAAACTCCATTCACGAATCTTACTTTTGATTGGATGTGTCCAGAAGATTTATTGAAAGAGATTCCAGTGATTGGTGGCAAAGAAATGCCATTCATGTATGGCGATCTTCAAAAAGAAATGGATATGATTAATCGCGCTTATATTGAAGTAATGATGGAGGGTGATGCAAAAGGACGAGTATTTACTTTTCCGATTCCAACTTATAATATTATAAAGGAATTTCAATGGGATAGTGCGAATGCAGAATTACTTTTTGAGATGACTGCTAAATATGGTCTTCCCTATTTTCAAAACTTTATTAATTCAGATCTAAAACCTAATATGATTCGATCCATGTGTTGTCGTTTACAGCTTGATATGCGAGAGCTTTTGAAACGTGGTAATGGATTATTTGGCTCAGCAGAGCAAAC
Source organism: Oligoflexia bacterium (assembly GCA_903928955.1). Classification (GTDB taxonomy): domain Bacteria; phylum Bdellovibrionota; class UBA1018; order UBA1018; family UBA1018; genus CAIYTD01. The sequence goes on from CAIYTD010000011.1 coordinate 14,230, forward strand.
TGGGTCCCTTGGGGTTGTCACAATTAACTGCGCGCGTTTGGGATATCTTTATAGGGGGAGTGAAAAAAATCTTTTTACTCGTCTCGATGAATTACTAGAAATAGGAAAGAATAGCTTGGAAGTGAAGCGTAAGGTGATTCAAGATCATATTAATAACGGTTTGTTTCCGTATACAAAACGGTATTTGGGTACACTGCGGAATCATTTTTCCACGTTGGGGATCAATGGAGTCAATGAGATGATTCGCA
>CAIYTD010000012.1 GCA_903928955.1 Oligoflexia bacterium
ATCGAATACTGGCTGCTCGAAGAAGCTCAGTCAATTCTGTAACATCTGTAACTGCCGCTAAAATTCTCTTTACTTTTCCATCTTCAACAATAGGAACTAATTCTATTTTTAATATTCTTCCTTTTAGATCTGACTCTAATTTTGAAAAATTCTTAAGTAAATCCCAATTCGTTCCTAGAAATACAACCGCTGAAAACTCGCTAAAGGAGGAATGATTTAAATTAAGGACGTCACAAATATTCTTACCGGCGATATTTGTACCAAGAAGCTCTTCTGTTTTTTTTGAATAGTCTTTCTCAATTTTTAAATTTGAATCGTAGGTTAAGAACCCTTGAAGGGCACTATCTAAAATAGCCTGAATCCGATTATTTTGAAATTCAAGTTCTCGATTATTTACTTCAAGAAGTACTGAAATTGAAATATCTTTTCCGATAACAGAAAACATTTTTTCTTGAAACTGAAAATTTCCTGCAATAGGACGAATAGTCCAAAATATTGCGCGATTTCTATCATTTCCTCCACTTAATGGCAGTTCAAACTCCACTAAGTGATCTAATCCTTCTAGCTTCTCTTCTTTGATTAACGAGATCAGCCTTCTAAGGTTAATAGTAAATATATCCCATTTATCGCTCGCAAAAATGTCAGAAATATTTTTCTTTATAATTTCTTCACGTGACCCCTGAAAGAGCAAACCTCCAATTAAATTTGATTTTAAGATACGACCATTCTCGTCAATTATAAAAAAAATATCTTTAAAGTCATCAATAACTGCTTCAAAATTTGCTTTAGACTTCTCTAGTAAGGAAATGAGCGGATAACTCAAATTCAATTCTGAGGCCATTAAACACCCCTTAATAATTCATTCATTCTCTAGAATACGTTATACCACAGCAAATACAAAATAATAAATTCAAGTTTTATAGAATAAATTCCGAATTAAATTATAGGACATGTCTAACCCTATTATACTATACAAAAATGATAAAATGCGATTGGAAATGGTTTTAAATCAGGCAAATATCGAAGTAATACCATTTGGAGTTATTGACCATTGTATAGATTTCTCTTGTCTCATTTGGGCCATAAATCATTCTACTTTGAATTCTAACAAAGTCATTTTCAACCTCATTTCACTCACTGGAATGAGTCTTGCGGGAGGAAATCTATGGCATAAAATGACTCATCAAATTAAAAAATCAGTAAAAATTGTTTATAAAAATATTAACGAATTCTTTTTAGATCAAGCTAACGCGATCAATGAAATGTGTGGACATGAATATTACGTGGAATCTCTAGAGGCACCATTTCACTGCAAAAACTGCCAAATAGATTCTTATTATTTAATGTTAACAGAACAAATTCGGATTCATAATTTTAAATGGTTAGTCTCTCCGATGAAATGCACAAAATGTAACGAAGTTTTGAAATTCTCTTGGATTATTGAGGATTATTTTAAAATTTTAGAATCTTCCCACAGCAAAAGTGAAGGTGTAAATTATGCCAATGGATGAAAAAATTGAAAAATACATCCATCAGTGCAAATCCATCTTAGCTTCTACTTTAGATCCACTCTGTATTGTAGATAAATCTAATCATATCGTATACTTCAACTCTCTCATGCAAGTTTTTTTAGAAATCAATTCAAAAGAACTCCGAGAAAGCCCTAAATTTTGCGATCTCTTAAAACTTGAAATCTGTTCCGCCAGCTGCCAAATCATGGAAGCCTGCGTTCAAAAGGGAGAAAAAATTGAACATAACTGCACATTGGGAAAAAAAAATAATCAGGCTGTGAAACTCAGAATGCATGTAGAGCCTCTCTATAACCTTGAATTAAATGAAAAAAATGAAATTATGGGGGCTATCATTCAAATCAGGGACATTACTGCCGAAGAGACTTTGGGACAAAAATATAAACTCTTAATCAGATCTGCTGCAGAAATTGTATTCAAAGCGAATGAACTACATAATATTAAGAAAGATTTGATTAAAATTTCTACTTAACCCATAATACTTAAACATAAGCGTGAAAAATTAAAATAAATTTTGACTATTTTTATAAATCAAATAAAAATACTATAAATTATATGTTCATTTTTTAATCGAAAAGGAGGCACCATGGAAACAAAAAAAAAAGATACTCAAATTATCAAGACATTTGTTAATGGGGCCATCAAAATCATTAAAAATCATCATCTAATCAGTCCAAAAGCATTGGAAAAAATAAAAAAAAGATACGGACTTGGAATCAAAACCGATATTGCTTCAGTCGTTAACTTATCTAACGTTACTTTTAAGGGATCTATTGGCATTTTTTTTCCAAAACAAGTTGTTATTTTTTTAATCAGAAAAATGCTAAAACAAAACGCCTCCAACCTAAGCAGAAACCTTGAAAATGGAGAAACTAACTTAGGTGTCAAATATATGACTATGAATCCAATAATTATATTACCATTTGCTACTAATTTTGGTATTTTTCATATTGAGAGCACGACTCAGAAATAGGCTTAAGGAGAGAGATACGATGTTTCCGACTGACACAAAAATCTTGATTGTAGATGACATGTTAACAATGAGAAAACTCGTTCGAAAATCTCTGCAAGGTATAGGATTTACCAATATCACAGAAGCTTCTGACGGAGAAGCTGGTTGGAATGAACTTCAATCCTCCCTTAAAGCGAGCATTCCTTATGCTCTAGTTATCTCCGATTGGAATATGCCAAAAATGACTGGCATTGATTTCTTAAGAAAAGTCCGAGGCGACGCATTAACTAAAACTTTGCCTTTTATTTTGCTTACAGCTGAATTTGATCGCGACCAAGTAGTTGAAGCAATTAAAGCTGGCCTCAGCGCTTATATTACAAAACCGTTTTCGATGGCTATTTTATCTGAAAAACTTCAAAGTGTTTGGGCTCATGTAACAGCCAGCACAAATCAATCGAAATAAATATCAACACCATTGCTTTATTCCAAAAAAATTATCTTTTATGACAAAAAGGTAAGTTGATATTCCAGCAGCTAAAGTATTTGCTCCTGAAACTCCTATTGCTTAGTTCTAGTCGCTAGAGCCACAGAAGATGCAGCCGAGTATACCTAATGCACGCTCCCTATTGCTTCTTTTTCGAGAAATAATGGATGAAGAAAGCAAAGAAGCTCTCACTTGATGTGACTTCAAATGACTCAAGCCCCCCAATCTCTCCAAACTCCAAGATTATTTTTTATTTAACTTTTATTCTACTTTAGCCGATTCGGTATATGAATCTCTGGAATAATTTCTATGCAATTCGAAGATGAAAAAATAATAGAGCAGCTAAAAAAGGATTTTGTCGATGAAGTATCTTCCTACCTAGAGCAATGCGAAGAATCTTACTTAAAGCTCGAACAACCTGAACTGAGAGTAGAAGAAATTAGTAAAATATTTAGATACGCACATTCCATTAAAGGATCTGGAGCCGCACTTGGATTTACTGATTTTGCTCATTTTGCTCATCTAGTAGAAGACTGCCTTGCCATCTTACGCGACCAGCCCAATCTAATTCAAACAGAAACCATTTCACTGCTTTTAAAAACAACAGATGCCCTAAAAGTCGGAATCGAAAAAATACGACAAGATGATCAAGAACCTTGGATTGTGGAAGACTTAAAGCAGGAACTCGTTCAACTCATTCATAAAATGGAAGGAAAAGAAGCTGCACCCCCTGCTCCTATTCTGGCTACTCCTGCTCCTGCTCCTACTCCGGTTACTATTGTAAGTGCACCTGCTGCACCACTGGATCTTGAAATCGACTTCATCAACGATCCTAGATTTGCACCTAACCCAGCGATCGAAAAACTGATTATGAACAAGGCTGAAACGCCCGCAAATTGGAAAAATCTTGCAGTAGAAACTCAGAAACACCTATCGGAAGCTCCCATACCATTGCCTCCTAAGCCGATTCCTCAAGCTTCTCTTCCTCAGACTTCCGTTCCTGCTCCAGCTCTAGCTGCTACTCCTGTTACACCATCCCAACTCGTAAAAAGCCCCCCTCCGAAACTCGAAGTAGTACCTAACGCCCCAGATCCAACTGCTAACTCTCAAAAAGAAGCCAGCTCTTCTGTTAAAATCGAAATCGACCGGATTGATGGCATTCTAAATATTGTGGGTGAACTCGTCGTCATTAAAAGCCAGCTCATGAACCAATCAACTCGCTATCAGGGAGACTTAGAACTTCAATCCGTCGTATCGCTCATGGACAAAACCATTCGAGATCTTCAAGATAAAACTTTAACAATGCGAATGACTCCTCTAAAAAGTCTCTTTCTCAAACTTCAACGCACCGTTCGAGAACTTGCAATAAAATTAAATAAGTTAGTTGAATTTAAGGTTTCCGGTGAGGACACGGAAATTGATCGTAACATGGTAGAACTCCTAGGTGATCCGCTTCTTCATATTTGTCGAAATGCGCTCGACCACGGAATTGAGCTTTCTAGCGTTCGAAAAGCAAAAGGAAAATCAGAAAGAGGAACCATTTATCTTTCCGCTCGTCAAATGGGTGGCAGAGTCGTAATTGAAGTTCGAGATGATGGTGGAGGACTCAATACAGAACGCATCGTAGAAAAAGCAAAAAAAATAGGTCTCCTTCCGCAATCCCAGCTGATAGGAAGTCTTACTGCAAAAGAAATTCACAACATTCTTTTTGCACCCGGATTTTCAACTGCCGATATCATCACTGATGTTTCAGGGCGAGGCGTTGGAATGGATGTAGTGCGAGCAAATATTGAAAAACTCCGAGGGACAATTGAAATCGAGAGTGAAAAGGGAACTGGTACCGCAATGACCATCTCCCTCCCACTTACCACTTCTATCACTGATGGAATGTTAGTCGAAGTAGGTCATTCACCTTTTATTATACCCATGAATACTATCCATGAACTTGTCAATGCCGGTAAAATGTCTACTATTGAACTTCATGTAGGACAAAAAGTACTCAATCATCGAGGTAAATTTCTACCCATTCTAGACTTAAGAGAGCTCCTTGCTAGAGAGTTAACTTCTGAGCAGCAAGAAAAAATGAATAGCACAAAAGAGAAGCTTGTCCAACGTGAGGATGACGTTGTAGTCATCGTTGAAACGAGTAATCGATTTATTGCACTTCGACTAGAAAAAATTTTAGGACAAGTTCAAGTAGTTCTAAAATCACTAGGAGGAAGCTTTAATACTTCCAGAGGAATATCAGGAGCGACTATTTTAGGAGATGGAAAAGTAGCATTAGTTTTAGATCCTATTGGACTCTCAGAATTTGCCGCAGATATTGAAGTTCAACAAAGAAGTCTCAAAAGATCTCTTGGACATGCTGCATGAAATTAAAAAAAATAGAGTCTACTAGCTCCTATTTAACTAATGTTTTTGAGGAAATGCGACATCTCAATAGAGATTTAATGAACGATCAAGTCGGCTTCATGCGACTCAGTAACTACTTAGGACAGCTGACTGGAGTAAGCCTTCCAAGTAACTTAAAAAATCACGCTCTTATGGCGAATCGAGTCGGATCGATCTTAAAAACCCTAAAAATAAAAAAATATACCGAATATTTTAATATTTTACAGCAAGGAGACCCAAGACTTATTAATGAATTTATCTCTGCTTTAACCACACATACAACTCATTTTTTCAGAGAAGTAGCTCAACTTGATTTATTTAAAAAAATTCTTATTGAATATATAAAATCTAAAGAAAAAAGCAGTCAAACTGAAATTAGAATTTGGTGCGCTGCCGCCAGCACAGGCCAAGAACCCTACTCGCTTGCAATTATCGTAAAAGAAGTTCTCGCACTTCAACCTTTTTCAAGATGGAATGTAAAAATATTAGCTACTGATATTGATCTTGCGTCGTTAGAATATGCAGCAAAAGGAGTTTACACTCCAAATGATATTTCTAGCTTACCTGCTGAATTTCAACATTATTTGAGTGAAAAAAAAACTAAGGACATCTCATTCTACAGAATAGATCAAAAACTTAAGTCCATGATTCGATTTGCTCCACTGAATCTCATGGATGTACATTATCCTTTTCAAAATAAATTTGACTTCATTTTTTGTCGAAATGTACTCATCTATTTTGAAGATGCAGTTTCTACAAAGATTATCGGCCGCTTCGAAGACGCATTATCTTTCGGTGGGCACTTAATTGTGGGGGCAAGCGAATCTGGATACATAAAAAAATGCACTCTCACGCAGTTGGCACCCTCCGTTTACATTAAGAAAAATACTCCAGGAGCAAAATAGAAATGGCAACTATTAAAGTTCTTATTGTTGACGACTCCTCTATCATGAGAAATCTGCTGAGTGCACTTCTCTCTGCAGAACCTGACATCGAAGTCGTTGGAACTGCTCCTGACCCCTATGTAGCTCGCGAGAAACTAGTTAGCCTTCAACCTGATGTCATGACACTGGATATTGAAATGCCTAAAATGGATGGTATTTCGTTCTTAGAGAAAGTCATGAAACATTTTCCTACTCGAACCATCATCATCAGTAGTCTTTCGACACATGGATCTATGGAAGCATTAAGAGCTTTTGAGTTAGGTGCAATTGATGTCATTGCAAAACCAACAGTAGATCTCTCGGGATCACTGAATAAAATGAGGAATGAGATTGTTGCCCGAGTCAGAACAGCTGCAACTGCAAAAATCAAGATCCGAAATCAAACTGCTCCCCCTCTCTCGCCTAGTTTGATCGCAGAGAGAATGAAACTGGATTCTGCATATTTCACACAAAAAATAGCCCATCAGGTCGTTGCTATTGCCTCATCTACAGGTGGGATCGCAGCTTTAACCACTGTGCTCACCTCCTTACCTAAACAGATTCCGCCGATTTTAGTAGTTCAGCATATGCCTGCAGTCTTTACTAAAATTCTGGCAGAAAAATTACAAAGAAGTCTCCCATTCGAAATCCGAGAGGCAACTTCACAAGATATTTTGAAACCCAACCTCGTTCTCCTTGCACCTGGAGACTTTCATATGGAGGTCGTTCAGCCCAAGCCAGGAGAATTTGGAATACGACTTAACCAAAACCCCCCCCTCTATAATGTCAGGCCAGCAGCTGATTATTTATTGAATTCAGTAGCCAAACACATCGGTAAAAATGCAGTGGGAGTCGTATTAACAGGGATGGGAAGAGATGGAGCGAAAGGACTGCAAGCAATGAAAGCAGCAGGAAGTTTTAATATTGCTCAAAATGAAGAAACTTGCGTTGTATTTGGAATGCCTAAAGTAGCCATCACTTTAGGAGCTATTCATAAAATATTGCCAATCGAAGAGATCGGCCGCGAAATCATTGACTATTGTCTCTCCAAAAAAGACTGAAACTACTCAAGTTTGAAAATTTCAGTCCGATAAGAATCTGAGAGATCATTCATTTATGGAAAATGGGAGTCTAAAAATGGCTAGAAATTTGTCTTTTGCGCAAAAATTGTTTTTTTGCAATGCTCTTTACGGGGCATCTATTATTTTATTAATGGCTCCAATGATCGCAACAAAATCCAAAGATATCAATTTTGCCAATCTCGAAATAGTGGGCAACACCCTCGAGCGGCCTGTTATGTTACTTTTAGAAGCTGTCTCAAAACATAGAGTCACCGCTCAAAGAGCACTGCATGGGGACCTAACAGCAAAAGCAAGTTTATCGATAATAGAATCCGATGTGGATAGTTCTTTAAGTTCTGTATCAGATGTAGAAAGGGAATCGGGTTCTCGCCTCCAATTTACAGATGAAGCCCTAACTAAAAGAAAGAGACCCGACTTTAGATCCTCCGTAGTGAGCCAACAATGGAAGGACATTAAATCAAAAATCAATTCTATGAGCCCAAAGGAAAGCAATGACCTCCATACGGCGATGATTGCAAATATTCGAGGAATAATTACACATCTTGGAGATACTTCTAATCTTATTCTAGACCCCGATTTAGATAGCTACTACTTAGTGGACACTACCCTAAATGCTTTACCCCAAGCAATTGATCGACTCCAAGACGCGGTGACTACAGGTGAGGGAATCTTAAGAAAAGGAAATCCCGGCCAAGGAGAAAGAATTCAGTTTGCTGTTTTTTCAGCTCTGATGAAACAGTCCGATGCAGACCGAATCGATGGAAATACACAGACTTCACTCAGCGAAGACTCTAACTTCTACGGGGTCAGCGAAAGTTTACAACGTAACCTTCTTAGCTTAAAATCAGAAACTGCAGCTGCATATCAGGAATTTATTGCCATTAATCAAAAGGCTGCAGATGGAGAAAAGATCGATGTGAATGTTTTTCTTGCCTCTGCTGAAAAATTGACCAACATTCTCGCCAAGTTTAGTTCTGCAGGAATCACTGAATTGGATATTCTCCTCAATAAAAGAATCAGCAACATCAAAACTGCACAAAATTTTGCACTCTTTTCGGGAGCCCTTGTCCTTATTCTCGCATCAGGAGTATCGCTCATCATTGCACGCTCGTTAAGAATAGGTCTTTCTGAAATTTCAGAAGGCCTTTCCAAATCAGGAACTCAAGTTGCAGTGACCAGCGGCCATCTCTCTGCTGCAAGCCGCCAAGTCTCCTCTGGAACCACTTCTGCGGCAAGTTCTCTTGAAGAAACTGCCTCAGCGGTAGAAGAACTTTCGAGTATGGTCAAGCAAAATGCAGACAATGCCAAACAGGCAGCTACTCTTGCGCAAGCGAGCAGTAGCTCGGCTGAAAAAGGAGAATCTGAAATTCAGCATCTCATTAGCTCCATGACAGATATATCCCATGGATCTAAGAAAATAGAGGAAATCATCAATGTCATCGATGATATTGCTTTTCAAACCAACCTTTTGGCTTTAAATGCAGCAGTAGAAGCTGCTCGAGCAGGCGAACAAGGTAAAGGATTCGCAGTAGTTGCTGAAGCAGTCAGAAATCTTGCACAGCGTAGTGCAGCGGCTGCAAAAGATATTACTGACCTGATCAAAGATAGCGTCAGTAAAATTGATAAAGGAACCAAAGTAGCTGATAGTAGCGGTACTGTCCTGAAAGACATTGTTGCATCGATTCGAAAAGTCTCTGATCTCAACAATGAAATTGCTTCTGCCTGCGCAGAGCAAGCCAATGGAATCACTCAGATCAGCCAAGCCATGAGCGAATTAGATACAGCCACGCAGCAGAATGCAACTGCCTCAAACGCAGTGGCATCCTCGGCACAAGAGATGCTCAATCAAGCTTCTTCGCTTCAAAACTTAGTGGAATCACTGAATTTGATCGTCACAGGCGGAATAGATTCCTCAGGCCAAAAAGAGGCCACTGATCCAGAGGAGAAAACCTCGAATGCATCTCCTGAATTAACCTTTCCCTCTTCGATTCCGAAGAAACCGAGACTCGTGATGCACAGCCGAGAATCAGCTCAACAAACGATCCCATTTGATGACCTGGATACCGGTTCTTCCGGCAAAGTAGGCAACACGGACGGGTTTTAATGTATGAAAAATCCAACAATCTCCTCAGGCCCTCAAGGTCGATTGGACGCAAAACCAGGTCAGTACTTAACTTTTATGCTCCATAATCAAGAATACGGAGTCCCGATTGGAACGGTTCGAGAAATTAATCGAGTAGTGGAAATTACTCTCGTTCCACAAACCCCCTTCTTCGTTGCTGGGGTCATGAACCTGAGAGGAAGAGTGATTCCGGTGATTGACCTCCGACTGAAGTTCGGATTTGAAGCAACACCTTATACTCGTCATACTTGCATTGTTGTCATCGAAGGAATTCAAGGAGAATTTGGAGCTATCGTAGACGCGGTAACAGGCGTAGTCAACTTTACAACCCATCAACTGGAACCCGCCCCTACTATTGGAGCAGATGCTCACTTAGGCTTCATTATGGGCATGGCGAAGATCGACAAAAATGTTGTAATTGTAGTTAATATTATTGAAATCTTTTCTAAAGAACAACTCTTAACAGAAACAGAAAAGAAAATAACTCAACAGAAAGCAGCAGCCTGAGGACATTGGGGTTGAAACTCGCAAATGCGACAAAAACCACTCGGAAGAGGTTCTCCAGAAGCCCCGTTTATTATTTCAACAGATAATTTTACTAAATTTCCTAAGTCTTGCTTTCCCAAAGGAATCGGTACAACCTGGACTCTATCAGTTGAAATATGAACGAGAGAAGCTTCTACCTCATGCAGCTGAATTTTTGGATCCAAAGCGCAAAGCGCCCATCCATAAAGCTCCATTTGAGTTGCGTAAGCCTTTAACAGTGAGGATGGAGATTGAGAGCGTTGGGTGACTTTAAAATCCAGGATGGAATAAGTATACCCCCCGCTTTTTACGACTCTCACCAGACGGTCGATCGATCCAACCATAATCTCTTGACCCAATGGTACTTCAAAGGACAATTCCGTCCAAACTTCTCGCCCCTGCTTGCGATCGGAAGGAGCCATACCAGAAAATTGGGAAGCCCACCTCACAATAGGATCAGCAGTGAATTGAGTCGCCCCTACTTCCTTCTCCAGTTGAAATAACCCATCAAAATTTCCATTTTCTAAACATGCATGCACCCGAGTCCCTACTTCTTGGGCTAAATGGATCGTTGAAATAGTAGCAGTTGGAACTAAAACAGGTCGAATAAACTTCCACTCATAGGCACGAGGACAGTGAGAAAGAAGATTCCACTCCGTGACACTATGACGGGCTCGTACCCAGCTCTGTTTCTGAGTATTTCTTTTTTTCACACAAGCAATAGATTCCTCCTGAAGTCGACAAAAAAGAGCTGATGCGTTCAAAACAGCTTGTGGCAAATCTAAACCTGAGTAGTCAATCCAACCGCGCCAATCATCCTGTTGAAAAACAAATTCAGCTGGTATCTCCTTTTGCAGCTTTTGACAAACAAGTATGAGACGCTCCCGAGCTCGAGTCAAAGCGACGTAAAAAAGCCTTTTGCTTTCTTCTAGATTTTTTTTCTTTTCCCTCTCCCTCCACTTCACTTCCAAAGGATGCTCTCGATCCCGATCTCCGTTGGAATCCCGCAACCCCACACAAGCGCCTTCCAAGCGATCCCAAAAAAGCAAAGGCATATCAGATGCCCGAGATTTACCGGATAAATCAATCAATATGACATGTGGAAACTCCAACCCTTTAGCTCCATGAAGAGTCAAAATACAAAGCTGTCCCAAATTTCTTGGAGCTGGAACTTGTCTCTCTCTTCGATTTTCCTCAAGAGCAGAGGAAAGATCCATAACCACAGAATGAAAATCTAGCCCACGCGAGGACAGTTCTTCCACACGGTGCCACAACCCCATCAAAGGAGCTGCTAGCTCATCTTCAGCCCGTTGGTCGACTAAAAGCGACATCAGTAATTCGCCTGGTCTAACAACCTGATTTAAAAACGATTGGAGAACGAGTGCCAAAGGATGGGAAGAAGAAAAGAAAGGCTCCCTCCAGGTTGGGTCTTTTTGATTCCACTTGTCCAATTCGACATCCTGAATTCCTACCCAAGGAGCTCTCAAAAAGATAGCTCCCGAAAGTGAGTTTCCTGGCTGATCCCACCATTTTAAAAATGAAACTAATTCTCTGACGCGCGGATCTTCCCAAAATAATCCACCACTCCCTAGAGCAATAGGAACTCCTTCGGAAGCAAGAGCTTTAAACCACTTTTCATTGCCTCGAACTTTCCTCACCAGAAGTGCCATATCCTGAAGGGGAATGCCACGCTCCACCTCTCCTCGAATCCATGCACCGAGCTCCTGAGGACTCGTCAAATCGAGACGAACAACGGGAGGAAGATGAGGGTGGGCTTCGCGCTGAGGTGCCAAGGATTCAAAATGCATTTCCGATGCTGCAAAAGTCTTTTGACAAAGCTGGTTTGCAAATTCAATAATTCCAGGACGACTTCTAAAATTCCAAGTCAGCGACTGCCTCACAGGAAGTTGAGAGCAAAACTCTTCAAATACAGTGACATCGGCATCTCGGAAGCGATAAATAGATTGTTTAGGATCTCCTACCACGCAAAGATTAGAGCGATCCGGTCGTGCAAACCGAGAAATGATTTGAGACTGAAGTACATTCGTATCCTGAAATTCATCTACCAA
>CAIYTD010000013.1 GCA_903928955.1 Oligoflexia bacterium
GATGATTATCATTCACAATCCCATTTAATTTACCTAGAGACTTCAAGTAGAGAGTCAGCAAACAAGTTGCAGCCAAATTCGCATAAAAAAGACCCGAAAAACAATAAACTCCAAACATTGTACTAAACCAATGAGCATCAAGCGACATGAATTGATCAAAACTCACCATAGTAAAACTAATTCCAAATAAAATTAAAAATACAGGAACAAGACCCCTATTTTGAATAGTTAGAGCATAATTTTTGTTCTGATCTTGAGCTAATGAATTTCCGATCAATTTACGGCAAAAAATAAGCCAAATAACAATTGCAACTATATTTCGAATCACAAAAAACTGCGTACTTAAATACGCTGATTTTCCTTCCAAAACCAAATCACCCTGAACATGATCACCGTGACTCCAAAGATAAAGGTAAGGAATCCCCAAACAAAGTATCCCAAAAGTAATCAAAACTACCGGCAAATAAGAAGTAAAAGACTCGCTCAAGCGACGAATAGGAGCGCTCCACATTGCACCGGTTAACCACTGAATGGATGCAAAAAATAACCCCCCCAAACCTAAACACATAAAATAAAAATGATTGTGTACAAAACTTACCCATGCTCGAGTGGGATCTACTGCCAAGCTCAACCCAAAAGTTACTACTCCTAAGAGACTAAAAATTACAAAAATAGTTTTGACTCCACGAGGGACTTCAAATGTTCCTGGATTCTTAACTGTGATTTCATTGACCATAACTTATTACTACTCCTCGTCAGCTATTTTTAAGTCTTCGGATGTAGGATGCTTAGCACGCTGGAGGACTCTGACATAATAAATCGCTGCCCAGCGATCCCCTGCTGAAATCTGCGATGCATAACTTGGCATCAAATTCTGTCCGACAGAAATCGTATGAAAGATTCTCCCATCCGACCAATTCCTTACTTTTTCTGAGTGTAAAGTCGGAGGCCTTGGAAATTTAGGAACAATCGTTCCATCTCCTTCTCCGGATGCCCCATGGCAAGCGATACAATAGATGCCAAAAATATGCTGCCCTCGCACTAAAACCTGGCGAGTAGGCATTAATGGATTTTTAAGCTCTCGTCCTGCACCTTCAGGATTATTTTTATAAGGATAAGGAATGAAATCTCTCGAAATGGTACCTGGAACTGGTAATCTTACCCCTTCTTGCTGGGCCTTGAGTGCAGGACTATAAACCATATCTGGCATATAAATGACATTAGGCTTTTCATGATGACAAGCTGATAGAAATAAGACCAGCAGACCCAATAAACTGATATTCTTGCAGAATTTCTTGAACATCACTAAAACCATCCCTCGGTATAAACGCTTTTAATGTCTTGAGCTCCTGCTTTTTTTAGAAACTCAGATACTTCCACCTCATAAAAAGGCTTAAATTTTTCTTCACTCTCAGATTGAATAGGGGCTTCAATCAGGATTGCAAAACGATCCTGCGTGAGCCGAGGAGAAAAGGACTTTCGACGAATATTAGGAAGTCCATTTAGAATAAACATTGCCCCTACAGTCGCCAAACCTGCAAATAAAATCGTACACTCAAAAATTACTGGAATAAACGCCGGCCAGGAGTTCAAAGGCTTTCCCCCCACATTAATAGGCCAATCTACCGCTGAGGTCCAATATTGAAGTAAAAAACCAATAGAACAACCTGTCAATCCTGCTGCAAATGTAACAAAAGGTAGCGGAGATCGCTTTAAACCCTGAGCTGCATCCATCCCGTGAACGGGATAAGGAGTAAAAGCATCAAAATAATGGTATTTTGCATCTCTCACTTGCACCATTGCATGAAGCAAACTTTCTTCGCCTTCAAAATAACCAATCACTCCAGCTAACTGTTTTTTATCATCTAAATTAGCCATGAACGGAAACCTCCTGATGAGATGAACCATGACTTTTTTGCTGAGCTAGAACTCCCTTTACCTCGGCCATCGCAATGGTGGGCAAGAATCGAACGAAGAGCAGAAAGAGAGCAAAAAATAATCCAAAACTCCCAAATGTCCAACCCCAGTCATACCAAGTAGGAGCATAATAACTCCAACTAGAAGGCAGGAAGTCCCGATGAAGAGAGGTTACAACAATCACGTACCGCTCAAACCACATTCCAACATTAACAAAAAGAGAAACCACGAACATGGTTGGAATACTTCTCCTTGCAGCACGAAACCAAAAAATTTGTGGAACAAGCACATTACAACTTGCCATGATCCAATAAGCCCACCAATAAGGACCAAATGCTCGATTAATAAAAGCAAATCGTTCAAAAGGACTCCCACTGTACCAAGCTATAAAAAATTCGCAGGAATAAGCATATCCAACGATCATACCCGTGGCCAGGATCACCTTATTCATCTTCTCCAAATGCTCGAGAGTGATGTAATTCTTAAAATGAAATACTTCTCGCATAATCACTAGAAGAGTCACAACCATTGCAAATCCTGAAAAAATGGCACCTGCAACAAAATAAGGAGGAAAAATAGTGGTATGCCATCCTGGAATGACAGAGACTGCAAAGTCGAAAGAAACAATAGTGTGAACTGACAAAACCAGTGGAGCTGAGAGCCCAGCTAAAATCATATACGCCATTTCATAATGGCTCCAATTCTTATTAGAACCTCGCCAGCCTAAAGACAAAATAGTATATATAAATTTTCGAATCGAATTTTTTGATCGATCGCGAACGGATGCAAGATCAGGAATTAATCCTACAAACCAGAAAACCAACGAAATAGTAAAATAGGTGCTTACTGCAAAAACGTCCCAAAGCAAGGGAGAACGAAAATTCACCCATAGATGCCTTTGATTGGGGTATGGGAGAAGCCAAAAACAAGCATACCAAGGACGCCCCGTATGCAAAAGAGGGAAAGTGAGCGCGGTAATCACTGCAAAAATGGTCATCGCTTCTGCTGAGCGATTAATCGCAGTTCTCCATTTTTGCCGAAAAAGGAATAAAATAGCTGAAATTAAAGTACCAGCGTGACCAATTCCTACCCAAAAAACAAAGTTTGTAATATCAGTACCCCAACCGTTGGGTTGATTCAGTCCTAATACCCCCTGTCCTGTGACAACAACGGCAGTGACAGTAAAGGCCCAAATCGCGATAGCAAATAAGGCAAAACTAAAACAAACCCACCATATTTTTGTTGGGAAATTCTCTAAAGGATTTGAAACATCTTGATTGACGTCTTTCAGCGTCTTATCACCTGTTACATAAACTTCGGAATGAAATGGAATCACGTCACTGGGAGTCGCCATGAGTTACTCACCTCTCCTTGAAACTTCTTTATCCTGATTACGCACTTTCGTCATATAAGAGATGGAAGGTAGGGTGTTCACTACTTCTAAAACCTTAAACGCATGAGGGCTTGCCATCCATTTCGAAACTCGGCTTTCTGGATCATTGATATTCCCAAAAATAATCGCTTCCGTAGGACAAGTCTGTTGACAAGCTGTTTGAAAATCACCATCTCGCACTTTCTCTCCTGCATCCTTAGCTTTATCTTTTGCGTCTCGAATTCGCTGAACACAGAAAGTACATTTTTCCATGATCCCCCGTGTCCGGACTGTCACATCTGGATTCCATGCTAGGTTCATCGTGCCTTCGTAGGACTTCCAATGATCAAAGAAATTAAAACGGCGCACCTTGTAAGGACAGTTATTCTGACAATAACGTGTACCCACACACCGATTGTAGACTTGAACGTTGAGACCCTCATCGTCATGAACCGTTGCTAAAACAGGACAAACGGTCTCACAAGGTGCATTCTCACAATGCTGGCAAAGCATAGGCTGGAATACCAACTCAGGAGCATCGGGTGAGCCTGAATAATAACGATCAATTTTAATCCAGCTCATGTGACGACTGTTTCTCACCTGCTCACGCCCTACAACAGGAATATTATTTTCTGCTTGGCAAGCAATGACACAAGCTCCACATCCCGTGCAAGAATTAAGATCAATCGCCATTCCCCAACGATAAGATTTATACTCATGCTTAGGCCAAATCGTTGGAACTTCTTTTAATCTCAAATGAGGATCCGTATGAAGTGCAGCAGCCGGATTTTTTCGAAATTCAGACAATGTGATGTCATTGATGACAGGCCGATTCTCAGTCACAGTGTGCCATTGCGTAGCAGCAAGGCGATAAAATTTCCCTGTCTTTCGAACTTGAACAGAACGACCTGAAAAAATAAGTCGCTGATCAGCGACTTGAAGAAAGGGATAAACATCTACCCCAGCTTGATTGCCTACTTTGCCTGTAGAACGGCGCCCATAACCCACTGCAACGCTCACGACATGAGAATGAAGTCCTGGCTGCAAATGCACAGGTACCTGAATCCGAACTCCTTCCGATTGCAACTCAACGACGTCATCCTGAGCCACGTTTAATTTTTTAGCCAACGCCGGTCCAATATTGAGGTAATTATCCCAAGTCACAGAAGAAATAGGATCCGCCTTTTCTTGAAGCCAAGCATTATTAGCACTTCTTCCATCATCCATAGAAGGCTTGGAATACAAAACAAGCGAAATTTCTGCTGTTAATGGAGTGTAGTGAGGGAGTTTATTGAGCGATGCAGATCGAAATAAACGAATCGCGGGTTTCGCCTTGCCAGCTCGAGCAGAATAAACACCTACACGCAGTACACTTTCCCAAAATTGCTCAAAAGTTGCAGTACTCCCTGCATCCCGAAAAACGGTTTCCTTCCAATGCTGCTGCAGATACCCATGCCAATCTAAAGCGCTCTGAACGAGTCCTTTTCCTCCCAAAGCTTTGGACCAAATCAAGAGACTCTCTTGAAATGCTCTAGTCGAATGAAGTGGAGCAATCGAAGGCTGCTGTAAACTGTAGAGCCCCTTTTGAGGATGAGCGTCACCCCAATTCTCTAAATAATGATGATCAGGTAGAACATAATCTGCTAAAAGAGCTGTTTCATCTTCCCGATCTGAAATAGAGATAATCAATGGAACTCGCTTCATCGCACCTTCGAAACCCAGAAGGTCATGAGGCAAAACATAAAGGGGATTGGATTGATGGATGACTAAGACATCAATCAAGCCAGACTGCATTTCAGAAGCAAGACGCGCTAAAGAAGCGTAGCTTGAATGAGAAACACCTGATTGAAGAGTCCCATCTACTGTAACTCCTTCATTTTCTAAAATAGAATTCAATAGGTTCACTGCAATTTGAAGGGCAAAGGCATCCCGAGTTTTAGATGAGACGCTTCCGCCTACAATCAAGGATTTACCTCGATTTTTCCAAAGCTCCTCAGCCAACCGCTCCAATCGAATATGTCCCCCTTCTAAACCGATTTCGCTGGCTATTTTTTCAGGCTGATACTCAGATAAAGAAGACTGAACAAGTGAATCTGTTGCAAATCGAGAATATTTTTTCTGAACCACTAAAATGTGCGCGAGAGCAAGCGCTATTTTTAGCTCATCACCTGGACGAATCGGATAGCGTTCATCAGCATTCGCTCCAGTTACCGTCAGCATCGATTCAAAACAAACCAATCGTGAAAGCTTTGCGTGAGCTGGATTCTGACCATTTAACTTTCTTTTTTTCGCCCATCCCCTCGCATATTCTACGGGAGAAAGCCAAGTCGTTAAAAAGTCAGCGCCCAGGGATAGTACAACTTCTGCTTCTTCAAAACGATAACGAGGAACAACAGAGGTTCCATAGGTCAATTCTTGGGCATCAGCAATTTCTTCTAAATGAAGAGGCTCAAACTCTACGTTTTCTCCGCTTTTGAAATTGCTCAAAAACTCACGCACCAGTCGCCGAGTCGAGTCTCCTGAAATCACGCCGGTGAGGACACGAACACGTCCGCCCTTTGCCAGCACCCCTTTCAGCTGAGATTGAATTGCAGTATCGGCTTCTTGCCATGTCAGCTCTTTACGGGAGCCATTCCCACGCAGATGAACTACTGGTGCCTTCAATCGATCGGGATCATAGAGATTCAACAAAGAGGCCTGTCCTCTTGTACAAAGTGCACCCTGATTAATAGGATGGTCAGGATTTCCTTCCAATTTAATAGGTCGGCCTTCCCTGTTTTTCACGAGGACACCACAGCCGACGGAGCACTCTTGACACGTCGATGCATACCAGTTTGGAACTCCTAAAGTCACCTCTTCTGGCTTCACAACATAGGGAATAATTTTATGAACCGGCCTTCGAGCACAAGAAATGCTCGCCATTGCCATACTTGCTCCCATCACCGTAAGAAAATCACGCCGTGCAAAACCAGATGAATCAACTCGATCAATCTGATCGATCATTTCAACGGGTTTCTCATAAAACTCTTGAGCTCTTTGTTCTTGAATCTGAGGGTCACTCCAATAACTAGCCTGAAGCTCCTCCGGTCCAATCCAATGGCGTGGAGGAACAAATGTTTGTTCGGACCCGGTTGTTTTATTTAATTCTTCATGATGATTGTCCATACATTCTCTCTTAACTTCAATCGATGGCTTTCAAAAATTTTAATTATGACAAGTATTACACGTCACGGATGCAACAGGACCACGAGGATTCTTTACATGAGGATAAATCTTGGCTAACACTTGAGGCGGAGTTGTTTCACCACGATGACACTCCATACACCAACCCATAGTTAATGCTGACTTTTGCTCGATCCGAGCCATTTCCTTTACATTGCCATGACAAGCTTCGCATGTAACCCCCTGCGCAACATGCCGTTTATGAGGAAAATAAACATAATCAGGCAATTCATGAACTCGAACCCATTCAATCGGTTTGCCATCTGAAAATGCCTTTCTCAATTTTTGAATGTAAGGACTATCTACTTTTACAACAGAATGACAATTCATACAGACATTCAGAGGAGGAATAGAAGCATGACGAGACTTCTCTACATCCGAATGACAGTACTGGCATTGAATTTTTTGATCGCCGGCATGAAGTTTATGACTGAACGGTAGTGGTTGTTCAGGAGCATAACCTTGATTAGAGGCAGTAGGAAAAAACCGAACTGCTCCCATAATGGAGAAAACGCCTATTATCAGAAATAGGGCAACGCCTAATTTTTTTTGAGTCCCAGAGATGCGAACCATGAGGTACCTACTTATTGGTTTGATCTTTTTCGTATGTAGCGCTTATGCGAGAAAGTTTCTAGTCTTTTTTAACTTATCCTTTAATAGCACCTAATAACAACCCTTCTGCCAGTAAAATTTTTATAAGAGAATTTATTCGCTCCAAAATGACAGACTCAGACCAATGTAATTGAATGGCTAAAATTCGAGCAGAAAAATCAGGAGTTCTATCTGATTAAGAAAATTATTTTACAGTCTGACGGCTCTAGAAACTGAGATGATTCAAATCATTGGAAAGCACGGAGAATTTTTCCAGCCCACACCATTAACTTTGCTCTGACAAAAAGTATCGCCTCAAACTGATTCTACGACCTGATGCACGCAGTGAGGAAGACATACAAACTTTCGTTATTTAGAATTCCGATCGTAAGTTCTAGATATCAAACTGTTGCGCCTAGGATCGTAAACTATTAGTTCCGTCAGCCTAATATCGAGAACTTTCAACAGCCCCAAAAGAACTGGTTACTTCTGATCACTACCAGATGCATTTCCGGATTGAGCATCACAGTCTTTTCCGCCACAATCACTCTCGCCTCCTTTATTAACCTGATCATCCCTACTCTCTGCTTTAGGATGACTGCCTGAATCGCTTGGTTCGGTCTTTTTTCTTTTTTTTATAATCAAAGTTGAACCTTTCAGCTCGGTAGTTTTTTCTAAATCATTCGCATGAAGCAATCCTGATGAAAAAACAGCAAGAGCAGCACCCGTGAATAGAATCAGCTTTTTCTTCGTTTCCATATTTTTTCCCTCTTTCAAAATTAAATGAGATAAATGTTCTAAAAGACTATTCTGATATTGGACGCGCAAACTGTCAAAGTCTATTAGGGTGAAAAAAATGACACTCCCTGGCCAGCGATTTCAAAATTATTCCAAATTTTTTAAATAATTCAATGACTCCAAAGAGCTTAATCGACTCGCCGGATTAGGATCTAACATCCTATAAATCAGATAATCCAGAGAATTCACTCGTGGAATCTGGATTGGACCAGTGACTCCGCTAGAACAATAAATTTCACAATTCTCGCATAAATTTTCATAACTCGTCAAAATATTGAGACTTTTCAGAGTAGGAAGCTCCCATGGAGGAGCTGGATTTTTAGCCGGCATGCAGCCCGCCCGCCCTAAGGTAGGGTGAAGTTTAAAATAAAGAGTCATACCTAGGGCCCATACATCGGTCTTTAATGCGCTGATCCTATTGATTACACCTAACTGAAGTCGCTCTGGAGGTAAATAGCGAAGAGTAGAGTTTTGAAGATTATGTAATTGCCTATTAATCTCCACATCATTTAAATCGCCCAATTTCAAAGCTCCTCCAAAATCTGCCAAATGTGCGGATACTTCGACTCCTTTCCATTGGGTTAAGATATTCTCAGGTTTTACATCACGATGAATAATATTTAGCTGATGCATTGCAACCATCTGACTAAGTAACTGATGAGTAATTTTTTTTAGATTTTGTTCCAGGGGGACTTTAAAATTGACAAAAGAACCACCATCGTAATAAGGCTGAATCACATGAAAAAATGGTTCTAAATTACTATTTTCTCTGACTTCTATTATTTCCCCAGGATCTGCTATTTCCGAATGAGCATGAAATATCTCTCTTTGAATTTCAAGCTCCCTCACGTGATTCTTTTTATTCTCAATCCCCTTGATATCCCATCCTGCGTAAACTGCAGATTTACCGCCACTAAAAAGATCATGCAAATTCACCGAAAAATAAATATTTTTAAACCTGCCTATGCCAACGACTAGATTCATCCAATCTAATATTACTCTCCGATCTGGAAGAATCCAAACTCGAGAAGGCAACACATCTGAACATTGACTTAAATAATTATCATTAAAATAATAAGGAAAATAACCAATAAAATTACCTGAGTGAATTACTGGAAATATTTTTTTATAAACAAAGTGAGTCAATATTTGCTTAATATTTCCTGAGCAACCCCCTCTATGCAATTGAAATCTTAATTTTTGAATAGAGGGAAGTATTGTTTCAACTGCCTTTTCTACATCCACCTCTTGATCTTGTGGTACTGCAAAACAATAATCCACACTACTAAAAACTAGAAAAACAGTTAAAAACAATTTAATTTCATTGAACTTCATACTACAAAGAACTACTTCATTTATTCCAAAGTACTTCAAAAGTGAAGTACTTATTTATTTAGACGGCGAAATAAAAAGCTTACTCAATAGTCCTGAAATTCCTCCAGCTCCTATTGTAGGACTGCTACTACAAACTGAAGAATCAGGGGATGCTAAACTTGTAGAAGGACTATTAGGAAGGTAACTTAATAATTCACTTCCTTGTCTTTTTGCTAATGGATTTTTAAGAATTTCTTTTGCGCAATATTTTGCCTGATTTTCTAATGTACTATTATCGAATCCATATCTAATAAAATTGATAATATTTCCTTTTGTGTACCTACTAATAACTGCTGCGGTTCTATTCTGAATTTTATCTTCGATTGCCCTTACTAGATTCAGAGTATTAAATTTTTGATATTCAGATATGCTCTTATTTATTTTAAGTAACTCTTCTCTTTTATCAGATATACCCTCTAATACCCTAGTTTTTTTCATATTAAAATTAATATTACTGATCTTTTCTTGATCATATAATTGATTTATATTTTCTATTATTTCCGCTTCTCTGTTTGGTTTGTTCTTTCTCTTTTCTGTATCTTGTTTTTTATTTGCATCAAACGAATTAATAAAATTCATTTGTTCACTAAAATTTAGAGCTAATTCGTCTTCTAAAATCTGCCTATTATTTTTAAATTTTTTCGAATCAACTTCAAAATCATGATTTAGTTTGTTTAGCGCAATTTCTAATTTTTTTATTCCATCTAAAAGAGCTTGTTGATTCATTTTTTTGAATTCTAAATCTTTTTTATGTCTATTATGATTATAAGCTATTAAGTTTATATCTCTCGCATTTTCTGCTTTAAGAGATTTAAAAATTTCAGCTTTTTCTTCATTATTTGTACTTCTAGTAATTCTACCAATAACATAGTCATGCATAATACCAGAGCAAACCTGGAGATCTACGTTTCCATCAGCAAAAGAAAAATTCGATCCTAAAAAAGCCGTTAAAAAACAAATTGATACCGTAAAATTAGAAATTTTTTTAATAGTCATAATAACTTAATTTAAATGCATATCAAATGCCAGATAGCTCATCATGTAATCTTCAGTATTTATAAATAGTTAGTAGATAAATTAAATATATTTATATGAAGTAGTTTTTGACAGGTGACTAACTCAATCACTCCAGAATATGCTTACCCATCCACCTTAAATCTTGCGCAACATTCTTAACAGCGATATGCATTCACCCCATGGTTTATGAAAATGTACTGAAAGTCATAGGAAATACCCCAATCATTCGACTCAATCGAGTCACTCAAGGCGGATTGGCTCAATTTTTTGTTAAACTTGAATTTATGAATCCCGGGGGATCTATTAAGGACAGAATTGGCTGGTGGATGATTGAAGATGCAGAAAAAAAGGGCATGCTTCAGCCAGGTGGAACCATTGTAGAAGGAACCAGTGGAAATACAGGTGTAGGACTAGCCCTTGCAGCAGCAATCAAAGGCTATAAATGCATCTTTGTCCTTCCAGATAAAATGTCTACAGAAAAAATTAGAAATTTGCGCGCCTTTGGCGCAAAAGTCGTTGTCACTCCCACTGCCGTAGAGCCAGACGACCCTAGAAGTTACTATCAAGTTTCTCGAAGACTTGCCCGGGAAACGCCTAACGCGTTTTACATTAACCAGTACGACAATCTCTCCAATCGGGAAGCTCATTATAAGATGACGGGACCAGAGATTTTAACTCAAATGCCAGACATCGATGTTTTTGTGGCAGGCATCGGTACAGGTGGGACCATTTGTGGGGTAGGAAAGTACATCAAAGAGAATAAACCCTCCTGTCAAGTAGTCGCAGTAGACCCCGTAGGTTCCATCGTCTATGAATACTTTAAGACCGGCAAACTCCGAAACGCTCCCAAAACCTATAAAATTGAAGGCATTGGAGAAGATTTCATTCCAAAAAACTATGACTTCTCAGTCATTGACGACATGGTCCAAGTAGAGGATATGGAATCCTTTCTGATGACTCGAGATCTCTTAACTAAGGAAGGACTTTACTCCGGAATTTCAAGTGGCTCTGCAGTAGTAGGAGCCATGAAATGGATCCGAGAACAGCACCCCCAATGGAATGACAAAAATGTATTGATAGTACTTCCTGATAGTGGGAGTCGATACCTCTCCAAAGCATTTAACGATGACTGGATGAGGGAGGCTGGATTTTTAGGCAAGCCTTCGCTCGGAACAGTGGCTGACCTGCTACATATGACCACTAACACCCGTCATCCGATTATTATTGCGAATCAGTCAGAAAAAATTTCTGCAGTAATAGAGCGGATGAAAGAAAAAGATATCAGTCAACTTCCAGTATCTGACTCTGAAGGCTGGATCAAAGGTGTGGTTACTGAAGGCGCTATACTTGCGGCACTTTACGAGGGAAAAATCAAATCAGGAGACCCCATTGAACCCTTAGTCGATCCATCTATTGAATTTGTTACACCTGAAGATCCCGTTGAAAAAGTATCGCGCTTAGTCACAGCGGGAAAAACACCATTAGTGACTGACCCTCAAAAACAAGGAGAATTTTTAGCCATCATTACAAAAATTGATTTGTTAACTTATCTAGGAACTCGCCCATGAAAAATTCAGATGCTCCCTATCAATTCGGTACACTTGCCATCCATGCCGGCCAACCCCCAGAGCCGACTACTGGCGCAGTCATGACTCCTATTTTTCAAACGAGCACTTACGCTCAAAAATCACCCGGAAAACATCAAGGTTACGAATACTCTCGCACCGACAATCCCACGCGTACAGCCTACCAAACCTGTATTGCTGCTTTAGAAAATGCACAGCATGCTTTGGCATTTTCATCTGGGTTGGCTACAACGGATGCCATTCTTCATACTTTGAAACCAGGCGACCATGTAATCTCGTGTGACGACGTTTATGGCGGCACTTTTCGAATTTTTGATAAAGTTTTTAAAAAAATGGGAATTGAATTTTCATTTATTGACCTTTCAGACCTCAAAAAAGCAGAAGCAGCCTTTCGCCCCGCAACTCGAATGATCTGGATGGAAAGCCCTACTAATCCGATGCTTAAAATTTTAGATATTGGGAGCCTCACAGCAATAGCGAAGCGCAAGAACGCG
Organism: Oligoflexia bacterium; assembly: GCA_903928955.1. Classification (GTDB taxonomy): domain Bacteria; phylum Bdellovibrionota; class UBA1018; order UBA1018; family UBA1018; genus CAIYTD01. Next base: position 12,372 of record CAIYTD010000013.1, read on the forward strand.
ATCTCAGTAGTAGATAATACGTTTATGAGTCCCTACTTTCAGAAACCACTTCAACTGGGCGCAGACCTTGTTGTTCATAGTATCACCAAATATATTAATGGCCATAGTGATGTGGTCGGGGGCATGCTCGCAACTAATAATAACCAGCTCTATCAGGAACTTAAATTTTTTCAAAACGCTATCGGAGCAGTTCCAGCTCCCATGGACTGCTTTCTTGTCATGCGTGGAATTAAAACTCTTCATGTTAGGATGGAACGACATGCTCAAAATGCAATAGAAATTGCGCGATTTCTCGAAAAGCATCCTCGCATAGAAAGAGTGATCTATCCTGGTCTAGAGTCTCACCCACAACATTGTCTTGCTCGAAAGCAAATGTCTGGATTCGGAGGAATGATTTCATTTTTTATTCGAGGAGGATTACAAGACGCTCGAAATTTTTTAGAAAAAGTTAGAATTTTCACCCTTGCTGAAAGCTTGGGTGGCGTAGAGTCTCTCATTGAACATCCAGCCATCATGACTCATGCTAGTATCCCTGCAGAATCGCGACAAGCACTAGGAATTCATGATAATTTAATCAGAATGAGTATTGGAATTGAAGACCTATCAGACTTAAAAGATGATTTAAACCAAGCATTATACTGAACTCATTTCATTAAAAGCTGGTTTGGTCACCGTGCGTCGTGCATGCGTCGTCGTGTCCACCTGATAAATCTATTATTTGACTAAATTTATATATTATATTATA
>CAIYTD010000014.1 GCA_903928955.1 Oligoflexia bacterium
AGTCTCACTTGTGATTGCAGTGAGTAGAAATAATATTCCGAATAAATTTAGTATTTTTCTATAACTGTTTTGGATGTATTCTTTTCTAAATACAAGAATAAAAATGAATCCGACTGCAGGAAAAAAGAGAGATATCTCATAAAAATTCTTTACAGTTTGCAAAAAAGTTAATGCTGTTAGTGAGATTACCCAAGCTGCTCCAATCATAAATTCTGGGAATTCTTGATGTCTTATCTTTTGAATGAGTGCTAATAAAATAAAAATGAATCCCAATTTAGAAAAGCCTTTTAAAATCTTTTCTAGGGAAATGTGAATCAATCGGGTTGAAGTAATATTTTTCTCTTTGAGAGGGGGAAGCCAATTTTGATCATAGTACGGAGAGAATTTTATATGCTGAAGCTGACGCGAAATATTTTTTAAGTTTGAAAACCCAGTATTAAAAAAGCCTGCAGTATTCGTAAATGCATATTTTGGCTTAATCATATGAAAATCAACTACTTCTTGCAGCGCTGGAACTTCTGGACAAGCAGTACGAGCTTTCCAAAAAGTTTGCGTTTGAAAAATGAAAATAAAAAGGATCCCGAATGCAAAAAGCCTAGATTTCCAATTTTTTACTGAAATCCAAAATGAAGTGAGCAGAAGAGGTAAGAAAATAAGAGTTTTTGGATGAATGGGGAAAAAGACACTCCAAAGCAACAGATGCATCCATGTCATTGGGGCATTCGAGATTTTACGTATAAAGGGTAAAAAGGTGATGAGAGTGAGACCTAAAAGAATATTTTGTTCCGGCCGGTTGATGACCATTGCCAAGGGCAGGACGCCCAGTCCTAGGAATGCTGTCATCCAAGCGAGAATTTTCCAGGGCTGCATGGTATCGAATTTTGATAATTTTATTACAAAGCGCCAAGTTACAAAAATCCAACCTAGGAAAGAAATCACACCGAGGATTCTGAGTTTGAAGAGATGAGAGAGGTTCGAATAGAGCAGGGATTGAAAGAAATAAAAAGGAAGAGACCAAACGGGAGGATGAGAAATAAAGGAGGATTGACACTGCGGAAAGACATAGAGGAGAGCGTTTCCGTCTAGGAAATATCTTGCTGAAATCATTTTCCATGCGATTTCGTCTGTGTAGATGGGAACCAATAAGGAGAAGAGCACGACGAGAAAAAAGATTCCTAGCTGCGTGATGAGGAGGATCTGAATAATGGAAATCTGTTTGCCTTCAGGCTGATGGGGACTGCTGGCCATAGATTTAAAATCGCTCAGTATGCTTCAGGGCTAAGAGTATTGTAAAAGAAATTCGTAATGTCGATTCTGTGAAGCACCTAGATGCATAGGATAGCGGAGTAAGGCAGACCTAGCCATTCAGGTCCTGAAAAATCCATGCAACAGGGTAGTTCACTGAATTCTGGCTTTCTTAGCGCCAGATTCATCTGATCTGATAGATTCTCCTTGACCAGACGTTCTCAGTCGTCTATTTTCTGGATCTTTCGCGTTTACAAGTAATGGCCTCATTTTGAGGTCCATGCACGTCTACTGGAAAGAAAAGCTATTTTTAGAATTGTTTAAAATGAAATAGGAAAGGAAAAGCCGTTCATGCCCACGATTAATCAGCTCATTCGACAGGGGCGCTCAAATAAGCTTTGGAAGACTAAGTCTCCTGCACTTCAGAGTTGTCCTCAGCGTCGCGGTGTTTGTACTCGCGTGTATACCACCACTCCGAAGAAGCCAAATTCGGCACTTCGTAAAGTTTGCCGTGTTCGTTTGACGAATGGGTATGAAGTTACTTCTTATATCCCAGGAATTGGCCATAACCTTCAAGAACACTCGATTGTATTAATTCGCGGAGGTCGAGTAAAAGATCTTCCCGGCGTTCGATACCATACTGTTCGAGGCACATTAGATGCTCAAGGTGTCGCTAATCGTAAGCAGAGTCGCTCTAAGTATGGCGCGAAGAGATCAACAGGCGCAGCTCCAGCTGCGAAGTAAATTTAAGATTCGATAAGGAAAGACTAAAATGGGTCGTAAAAGTTTTATTCGTAAACGTGAAATTCTACCAGATCCTAAATTCAACGATGTTGTCGTTGCTAAATTCATTAGCAGCTTGTTGAAAGAAGGAAAAAAATCTACTGCTGAAAGCATTTTCTACGGATGTGTCGATGTGATGCAATCACGTACGGGAGATGACGGGCTGAAGTTGTTTAAAAAAGCACTTGAGAACGTGAAGCCCCTTCTAGAAGTAAAGTCTCGCCGTGTCGGTGGAGCCACCTATCAGGTTCCAGTCGAAGTCAAGCCCGCACGACGCCAATCATTAGCATCCCGTTGGCTGATTGAGTCTGCCCGGACTCGTCCCGAGCATTCTATGGCGGAACGCCTAGCAGCAGAAATGATTGAAGCTTCGAATGGTCGAGGCGGAGCTATGAAAAAGCGCGAAGATGTTCACAAAATGGCCGAAGCGAATAAAGCTTTTGCACATTATAGATGGTAATTGAGCTTCTCAATACTCGAAATATTGGCATCATGGCTCATATTGATGCTGGAAAAACAACGACAACAGAGCGCATTCTTTATTATACCGGAAAAACTCATAAGCTAGGTGAAGTGCACGAAGGGACAACAGTCATGGACTGGATGCCCCAGGAGCAAGAGCGAGGTATTACAATTACCTCGGCTGCAACGACCTGTTTTTGGAAAAATCATAGAATCAATATCATTGATACACCCGGGCATGTTGATTTTACGATTGAAGTAGAGCGTTCTTTGCGGGTTTTAGATGGAGCTGTGGGTGTTTTTTGTGCTGTGGGTGGAGTTGAGCCGCAGTCTGAGACTGTGTGGAGGCAAGCCAATAAGTATGGAGTTCCTCGCATTGCTTTCATTAATAAAATGGATCGAGTGGGAGCTGATTTTTTTTCAGTCCTGTGTCAGATAGAAGATAGACTTCAAGCTCATCCGGTGCCCATTCAACTTCCTTGGGGGAGTGAGGATTCCTTTCAAGGTTTGATTGATTTAATTGAAATGAAAGCCATTGTTTGGCATTCAGATGACCTTGGGGCAACTTTCGATGTTCTCGAAATTCCAGATGCTCTGTTAGCACAGGCAAAAGAGTATCGCGAAAAATTGATGGAAGCTGCTGCAGAAAATGATGAATCTCTCGTTGAACGCTATTTGGCCGGAGAGTCTATTACTTCAGCTGAAATTCGAAAGGCTTTGAGAAAAGGTTGTCTTTCCTTGAAGCTCGTTCCCCTTCTTTGCGGGGCAAGTTTTAAAAATAAAGGTGTCCAGCCTCTCTTAGATGGCGTTTTAGAGTATCTTCCTTCGCCTTTGGATATTCCCCCTGTTCAGGGTAAAAATCCTCAAAATGAATCCCAGATGGTGAGTCGAAAGTGTAGCTTTGATGAGCCTTTTTCGGCTCTTGCATTCAAAGTGATGAATGATCCTTTTGTGGGGCAGCTCACTTATTTTCGCGTTTATTCGGGAAAAGTAGAGTCAGGTGCAATGGTTTATAACCCAGCGAAGGGTAAAAAAGAGCGCTTGGGTAGACTTCTTCAGATGCATGCAAATAAGCGAGAGGATATTCAAACGGTTCAGGCAGGCGATATCGCTGCTGCAGTAGGTTTACGTTTTACAACAACCGGTGATACCCTCTGCAACGAAAGTCAGCCTATATTGTTGGAAAAAATAGAATTTCCAGAGCCAGTCATTTCTATAGCAATTGAACCGAAAACAAAAGCCGATCAGGAAAAGTTAGCACATGCATTGCAGCGATTAGTTGCTGAAGATCCTTCGTTTCGAGTGCAGACTCATGATGATACTGGGCAGACACTCATTAGTGGAATGGGAGAGCTGCATCTTGAGATTATTGTGGATCGGATGCGAAGGGAATTTAAAGTAGAGGGTAACGTAGGGAAGCCTCAAGTTTCTTATAAAGAAACGATTTCTCAAAAAGCTCAAGCTGAGGGAAAATTTATCAGACAATCCGCAGGAAGAAATCAATTCGGACATTGCGTGATTCGTCTCGAGCCCATGGAGAAAGGCAAAGGCTATGCTTTTGTGAACGCACTTCAGTTGGGTGTTATTCCAAAAGAGTTTATCCCAGCCATTGATCAGGGAATTCAAGAAGCGATGCTCGGTGGGATTCTTGCTGGATATCCAGTGGTGGATATTCGAGCTACCTTGCTGGATGGGTCATTTCATGAAGTGGATTCTACTGAGGTTGGATTTAAAATAGCAGCTTCTATGGCTTTTAAGGATGCAGCTTGGAAGGGTGCTCCGGTGATTCTGGAGCCGATGATGATTTGTGAAATTGTTTGCCCAGAAGACTATATGGGTGGTGTTATTGGAGACTTAAATAGTCGAAGAGGAAAAATTTTAGATATGACTTCTCGTCATGGAGCTCAGGTCATTCGCGCTGAAATTCCGCTTGCAACAATGTTTGGGTATTCGACAGCGCTGCGTTCTTCTTCCCAGGGTAGGGCGACGTACAGTATGGAGTTTGCTCATTATGAGTCAGTCCCGCCGCACATTGCTGAAGAAATTAAAATAAGATCAGGGGTAGTGCCTCGATAGTTTTTTATTGTAATGGTTTTCTAAGTCTTGTATAAAGACACGCTTATGACGTTATGGAATAGATTGCTTGTTTGCACACATCGCAAGCAAGGTAACTCTCCATACTTAACCCAAAAAGATGTGAGGCATGGCAGTAATGGAACATAAAATTCGAATTAAATTAAAAGCATTTGATCATCGTGTCTTAGATCAATCCGTTTGGGAAATTGTAAATACAGCTAAAAGAACGGGCGCTACAGTTCGCGGCCCTATCCCTTTGCCGACAGTTATTAATAAGTATTGCGTTTTACGCTCGCCTCATGTAGACAAAAAGTCTCGTGAACAGTTCGAAATTCGAACTCATAAACGGCTTTTAGATATTCTAGAGCCTACTCAGCAAACAGTGGATTCTTTGATGAAGCTGGATCTGTCAGCAGGAGTAGATGTCGAAATTAAGTCTTAGTGAGTTTGTCGAAGATATGTCTCTAGTAAAAGGAGGGAGTTGAAACTCCTCTTTGCATTACCTACTCGGTATTCCCAAAGAGAAAGTCGATCTCCTCAACGATCATCCCATGAAAGCATCCGGCGGCCTGAGATCAATCACAAGGCGGCTTCCCGGTGATGCTGTGAAGGTGAATTCGTAAGAATGTATAGATAAGGACGAATTTATTCGTCTTGGAGTATGTTTATGGAACAAAAGCCTGAAGCACAGGCAAGTGGTAGTCATGCTGCGGTCCCTCGTGTAACGAAAGATTCGTCTGCACGTGAGCGCGTTGCTTTGACTCAAGGCCGTGGTGGTTTAATGGGTGTAAAAGCAGGGATGACGCAGGTTTACAGCGAAAAAGGTGACTGTCTGGCTGTCACTGTGATCGATTTAAAACCCGCGGTAATTACCCAAGTGAAGACCAAAGAAAAAAATGGATATCAAGCCATTCAAGTGGGGTTTTTAGATAAAAAACTCAAGGCAGCAAATAAGTCCGAGCAAGGGCATCTCAAAGCTGCAGAAGCAACTGGCTTTTATCATTATCAAGAATTTCGTATTCCTGAAGGGGATCGTCTGGATGGTTTAACTGTCGGCAAAGTTCTTTCGCCTGAATTTGTTCAAGTAGGGGATCTCATTGATCTGACTGCTATTTGTAAAGGCAAAGGATTTCAAGGCGGTGTTAAACGATTTCACATGGCCGGTGGTTATAAATCGCATGGTGCTTCCTTGTCTCATCGACAGCTAGGGTCTATTGGAAATCGTGCTGATCCTGGTAAATGTTTTAAAAATAAAAAAATGCCTGGCCAAATGGGGAACGAACGAGTGACGGTTCAGAATGTTCGAGTGATTCGAATTGATCTTGAAAACCAGCTTTTGTTAGTTCACGGAAGTGTTCCAGGGCCTCGGAGTGGAATTGTGACGATTCGCCGAACGGTGAAGAACTCAGGATAAAATATGCCAACTTTAGAGTTAATCAATCAAGAAAAAGTTAAAATAGGGACGATTGAGCTTCGGGATGACGTATTTGGTGTTGAGGTTAATGTACCTCTCGTTCACCAAGTTTTGAAGGCTCAACTTGCAGGTCGCCGTCAGGGTACTGCAAAAACTAAAACTAAATCTGAGGTGAGAGGCGGCGGTCGAAAACCGTTTCGCCAAAAAGGAACAGGAAATGCTCGACAGGGTTCCATTCGTTCTCCTCTTCAGCCAGGTGGGGGACAGAATTTTGGTCCACAACCTCGCTCTTATGCTCAGTCCACTCCTAAGGAAATGGTGAGAGGAGCTCTCCGTTCAGTTTTGTCTGATCGAGTGAAAGCTCATCGTGTTTTAGTGATTGATGAGTTTCATTTAGAAAGTATAAAAACAAAAACTCTTGATTTCCTTTTGAAGGAGAAACTTCAGTTGGATCAGGTTTTAATTGTCGACGACGCCAATCGAAATTTGGAGTTATCAGGAAGAAATATTCCCAGGATAAAAGTTCTCCGGACAGAAGGACTCAATGTCTATGATGTTGTGAGAAATGAATGGGTTGTCATTACAAAACGTGCGGTAGAGGCGATTGAAACTCGTCTCGCCCCTTCGAGTTAAGGTGAGGAATGCATGCGTACGCTTTATGAAGTAATTCGTCGGCCCATCATTAGTGAAAAAAGCACAGCCCTTGCTGCAGTGGGGAGTCGTTATGCTTTTGAAGTTGCTTTGATGGCCAATAAGCAAGAGATTAAAGATGCTGTTCAGCGTCTATTTAGTGTTAAGGTCCGTGAAGTGAGAACAATGGTAATGCATGGCAAAGTGAAGCGAGTCGGGCGTTTTGAGACGAAACGCCCTAACTGGAAGAAGGCTCTCGTAACTTTAGCTGAAGGTCAGAAGATTGAGTTCTTCCAAACAAAGTGAGTTGATCTATGGCAACTAAATCCTTTAAACCAAAAACACCGTCTCTGCGATACAAGAATGTGGCAGATTTTTCGGTGTTGACCCCGAAGAAAAAACAACCCCGTAAACCACGGAAGTTGATTGTATCTGTTTCCAAAACGGGTGGACGGAATCAATTTGGAAAAATGACTGTTCGGCATATTGGGGGCGGACATAAGCGCCAATACCGAATGATTGATTTTCTTCGCGATAAGCTGGAAATTCCAGCCAAAGTAGCATCTTTGGAGTATGATCCGAATCGGACTGCATATATTGCCCTTTTAAATTATCAAGATGGAGAGAAGAGATATATTCTGGCTCCCCTGAATTTAAGCGTAGGCGATCCTGTGATTGCGAGCGAGAAGGCCGATATTAAGCCTGGTAATAATCTGACTCTATCTTCTATTCCTGTAGGTACTTTGATTCATAATATTGAAGTAGAACCAGGCCATGGAGGCAAGCTTGGTCGTTCTGCTGGAGGGTTTGCTCAGCTGATGGCGAAAGAGGGTGAGTACTGTCAGGTAAAAATGCCAAGCGGTGAAATTCGTTTGCTGCACAGCCGCTGCCGTGCATCGATTGGTCAATTATCGAATACAGATCATGAAAACATTACGATTGGTAAGGCAGGTCGAAACCGTTGGTTCGGCATCCGACCTACGAATCGAGGTGTTTCTATGAATCCTATTGACCATCCGCATGGAGGTGGTGAAGGAAAATCTTCGGGTGGAGGTCATCCCCGGACACCTTGGGGTGTTCCAACTAAGGGATATAAAACTCGAAATAACAAGCGTACAGACGCTTTTATCGTGAAACATCGTCGGTAAGGAGAGTGAATCGTGGCCCGTTCAATTAAAAAAGGCCCTTTTTGTGATGATCATTTACTTAAAAAGGTCCAGACTGCTCGGCAGGCTCAAGATCGTAAAGTGATCAAAACTTGGTCGCGCCGTTCAACGGTGTTACCTGATTTTGTTGGGTTAACCTTTGCTGTTCATAATGGGAAAAAATTTGTTCCTGTTTATGTGACTGAGAACATGGTTGGTCATAAGTTGGGAGAATTTTCTTCTACTCGAACTTTCCATGGTCACACTCCAGCTGAGAAAAAAGCTTCAGAGGGTGGTGCTCCGTCCGGAGCGGCCGCAGGTGGTGGTGCGGGAGCATCTAAAGCTGCAGGGGCCGGTTCTGGGGCCGGGCAGAAAGCATAGTGAGGAGTAGACAATGGAAGTGAACGCAAAATTAAGTTTTATCCGAATTACACCGCGAAAAGTGGGTTTAATTGCGGATGAGGTGCGAGGAAAAGGGATTAATGAAGCACTCACCTATCTTCGGTTTTCTCCTAGGAAACGCACTGCGCATGTGCTGTACACACTTTTAAAAAGTGCGGTAGCAAATGCAGATGGAAAGGGAACAGTCGACGTGGATACTCTTTTTGTGAAGAGGATTCTCGTAGGGCAAGGAACTACATTGAAGCGTTTTAGACCGAGAGCAAAAGGGTCGGCATTTCGAATTAACAAAAAAACAAGTCACGTGAGCGTTACGCTCGCAGAGCGGTAATGAGGAGAACATGGGTCAGAAAGTTAATCCAGTTGGATTTCGCTTAGGAATTACACGTACTTGGGATAGTCGTTGGTTTGCAAAACGCGATTATAGTCGATTGCTGCATGAAGATATTCGGCTGAGAGAGCATTTGAAGCGAAAACTTCATGGTGCTGGTATTGCTCGAATTGAAATTGAGCGCGCTGCGAATAAAGTGAAGATTAATGTTCATACTGCCCGTCCTGGTATCGTGATTGGCAAAAAAGGGGCAGGTGTTGAATCGTTAAAAAGTGACGTTCAAGGTCTTTCCAAGAATGAAGTTTTTTTAAACATTATCGAAGTGAAGAAGCCAGAAGCGAATGCGACACTCATTGCAGAGAACGTAGCTTCTCAGCTGGAAAAGCGTGTCGCTTTTCGTAGAGCTATGAAGAAGTGCATGACAGCAGCGTTTAAACAAGGAATCAAAGGAATTAAGATTCGTGTTTCCGGGCGTTTAGGTGGAGCTGAAATTGCACGTACTGAATGGTACAGTGAAGATAGCGTTCCTTTGCATACTCTTCGAGCAAATATTGATTATGGTACAGCAGAAGCTCGTACCACTTACGGTGTGATTGGCGTGAAGGCATGGGTTTACCATGGTGAAGCGCAAACACTGAAGAAACAAGCTGCGGTTGAAGCGAAAGCCATGCAGGGGACCTGAGGTAATTTATGTTATCACCCAAAAGAGTAAAGTGGCGTAAGCATCAAAAAGGTAAAATGCGCGGTAAAGCGGATCGTGGAGGAACTCTTTTTTTTGGAGAGTTCGGCTTGCAGGCTACAGAATGCGGTCGTATTACTTCTAAGCAAATAGAGGCTTCACGAGTAGCTATGACTCGGTATGTCAAGCGAGGCGGAAAAATTTGGATTCGCATTTTCCCAGACAAGGCAATTACCAAGAAGCCAGCCGAAACTCGAATGGGTTCCGGAAAGGGCAATGTGGAAGAATGGGCAGCAGTCATTAAGCCTGGCAGAATTATTTTTGAAATGGATGGAATTCCAAAAAGCGAAGCGTTTGAAGCACTTCGTTTAGCAAATAATAAGCTTCCTATGCACTGCAAGGCCATCAGTAAAGCGACAGAAGCATTAGCTTTAGCCAGTGCTCAGGCAGCACGTCAGGCAAAAGCTGAGAAAAAGCAAATCGCAGCGGCGAAAGCTTAAAGGGCTAAAGGAGAGCACGTGGCAACGAAGCGTTTTAAAGAGCTAAAAAATTTATCGAAAGACGAACTAGAAATAAAAGTTCGTGAGTCAGAAGCACAGCTTTTCCAAATTAGGATGAAGAAGGCAACTGGCCAGCTGAAGGATACTGCAAGTATTTGGCGCCTGCGCAAGGATGTGGCTCGAATGAAGATGCTTCAGGGCCAGCAGGATTCCGTTTCAGCAGAGAAGGCGGCGAGGTAAGTAAATATGACGATCGAAGTGAAAGAAAATCAGCAGAATGCACCGAAGGAGAATGGTGATCTTAGAAATCCTCTCCAAAAGCGTAGATCTGTCATTGGAGTAGTGGTCAGCGATAAAATGCAGAAAACCATTGTGGTCAAGGTGGATCGTCAAGTTCGACACTCGCTTTATAAAAAGTATGTAGAGAAGACTCGACGTTATAAAGCCCATGATGAAAAAAACGACGCAAAGATAGGAGATCGAGTCACCTTGATTGAGTCTCGGCCTTTGAGTCGTGAAAAACGATGGGTTTTACAGACTATTTTACGTCGCGCAGGACAAGCTCCTGAGGCGAATGTCTAAAGGTGAATGAGGAGGTTAGTTTATGATTCAAATGCGTACTCGTTTAGACATCGCGGACAACTCGGGCGCAAAGTCAGTTATGTGTATAAAAGTCTTAGGTGGTACAAGACGTAAGTATGCATCACTGGGAGATGTGATTGTGGTGACTGTAAAAGAAGCAGCACCTAACGCAAAAGTTAAAAAAGGCGAAATTTTAAAAGCTGTTATTGTTCGGACAAAAAAAGAAGTGAACCGTCACGACGGCACTTATGTTCGATTTGATACGAACTCAGCAGTATTGATAAATGCCCAGAATGAGCCTATTGGAACTCGTATTTTTGGGCCTGTAGCACGTGAGTTGCGTGCAAGGGCGTTTACGAAGATTATTTCATTAGCGCCTGAGGTATTGTGAGGATTTTATGATCAATTTAGAGCGTCGTAAATTTTCACTTCGGAAGAATGATCAAGTTCAGGTCATTGCCGGGCGTGAAAAAGGAAAGACTGGGAAAATTTTAAAGATCGATTCCAAGACTGGGCGAGTGACTGTTGAGAGGGTGAATTTAGTAAAACGCCATACTCGACCTACACCTCAAAGTGCAGGAGGGATTACTGAAAAGGAGTTGCCCCTGCATTACTCCAATGTCCTTTTACATTGTCCAAAGTGTAATCGAGGAGTTCGTCATGGTCAAAAAGTGGCAAAACGGGCTGTCGAAAAAGCTTCTCAACCAGGAGCTGCATTGGCAGTACGTCACGACAAATTTCGAGTCTGTAAGCGCTGCGGCGAATCATTAGAGCAAGCGTGAATCAGGCAGGAGGTAGAAAGTGGTAGCAGCAAAAGACGATAGTGATCAGAAAAAAAGCAGTTCCGATGACGGACAAGAAGCAAAAGTTGTCGCTGCAGCGAAAGCTAAGGTGGAGGCTAAGAAAGCAGCAGCTGATGCTGCTCGTGCCAAAGCAAAAAGAGCTAAAGAAGAAGCTGCCGCTTCTTCTTTGAAGATCGCTGCTCCTGGTGAAACTAAAACTTCTCCTAGTCAGCAGCCCAGGCTTCGAACCGTCTATCAAAGTAAAGTCATTCCAGCTTTGATGAAGGAATTTCAGTTCAAGAACCCGATGCAAGTCCCTAGACTTTCTAAAGTAGTTGTGAACTGTGCAGTAAAAGATGCCGTTGTGAACCCTAAAGTTCTCGATGGCACATTTGAAGAAATCATGGCAATTACAGGTCAAAAGCCTGTGATGACACGTGCTAGAAAAGCCATTGCTGCTTTTAAAGTTCGAAGTGGGAATGCCGTCGGCGTGATGGTGACTTTACGGCGCGCTCGAATGTATGAGTTTCTCGATCGTTTGATGAATGTTGCTTTGCCACGCGTCAGAGACTTTAAAGGCGTAAATAGTAAGGCATTTGATGGAAGAGGAAACTATTCACTGGGAATTCGTGAACAGCTTATTTTTCCGGAAATTAATTATGACAAGGTGGATAAAGTCCGCGGAATGACCGTGACTATTACGACCACCGCTAAGACTAATGAGCACGCGCGTGCGCTCTTGGCTGAACTTGGTATGCCATTTCGTAAGTAAGAAGGAGATCGATCTTGTCTAAAAAGTGCAAACTCGAGAAAATTGGAAAAAAGCCAAAGTTTCAGACACGTACAAAAAATCGGTGCCCACTTTGTGGTCGCCCACGTGCATATATGAGAAAATTTAATATGTGCCGTCTTTGTTTTCGTGGATTGGCGTTAAAAGGGCAACTTCCTGGCGTGACCAAGTCAAGCTGGTAGTTGGCAAGAGGATACTAAATTTATGAGTATGACTGATCCTATAGCAGATTTATTGACCAGAATTCGAAACGCGACAAAGGAGCGGCATGAGAAATTAGAAGTGCCGGCTTCCCGTCTCAAAGCCAATGTGGTGCGTGTTTTGAAGGAAGAAGGCTATATTAAAAATTTTCGTTTAATGAGGGAAGAGGGTCGTCCCATCATTAAGGTTTATTTGAAATATACAGATGTTGGAGATAGCGTCATTCAGGGAATTCGTCGCATTAGCCGTCCTGGACTTCGCCGTTATTCTGGTTATGAGGAAATGCCCCGTCCATTGAGTGGTGCTGGTATTGCGATTGTCTCTACTTCTAAGGGAGTAACGACAGGTCACAAGGCACGTGTTCAAAAAGTCGGTGGCGAGATTCTTTGTGAGGTATGGTGAGCTATGTCACGAGTAGGTAAAACCCCTGTAAAAATTCTTCAGGGAGTGAAAGTAGACATTAAGAACGGCCTGATTCAAGTAGAGGGGCCAAAAGGAAAATTGTCCTATCAATTACCTGCGGGTGTAATAGCGAAAATGGAAGGTGGTGCAATCCTCGTCACTCGAGATGATGCTGCTTCCAATAAGGCTGCTGCGCTTCATGGTCTGAGTCGTACTTTGATTCATAATATGGTTCACGGCGCGCATGTCGGCTTTACAAAAGAGCTCGATATTGTCGGTGTGGGGTATCGAGCTGCAGTAAAGGGTTCCACTTTGAATATGACTCTGGGATATTCCCATCCAGTCGATTACGAGTTACCTACTGGAATTACAGCAAAAGTTGAAAATAATACTCATATTATTGTCAGCGGAGCAGATAAAATGTTGGTGGGCATGGTTGCTGCCAAGATTCGATCGTTCAAAGAGCCTGAGCCGTATCAAGGCAAGGGAATTAAGTACATGGATGAACACATTATCCGCAAGCAGGGTAAAGCTGCTGGTGCGAAGTAATCGAGGAATTTTGGTATGGCTACTAAGGTACGTCGAGTAACAAGTCAGAAACAAGTAGTACGATTTAAGCGTAAACTTCGAATTCGTTCTCGTATAGAGGGATCACTCGAAAGGCCACGCCTTTCTGTTTTTCGTTCTAATCGGCACATTTATGTTCAATTGGTAGATGATATCAAGGGGCACACCCTCGTTGCAGCTTCCAGTTTAGAAGAAGAGCTGAAGGATAAAGTGGGTGGTACGATTGATGGAGCAAAAACTTTGGGGAATTTGGTAGCCAAACGCGCTTTGGCGAAAAATATTTCACAAGTTGTTTTCGATCGAAGTGGATATTTGTATCATGGTCGAGTGAAGGCATTAGCGGATGCTGCCCGTGAAGGTGGATTAAAATTCTAGCGTAGTAAGCGAAGCAAGGAGCAATTATGGTAGTCGGTCAGCAAATGGGGCGTCAGCGAGAAGAATCAGAATTTGAAGATAAAGTGATTCATATTAATCGCTGTGCGAAAGTCGTTAAAGGCGGTCGTCGTTTTAGCTTCGCGGCGATTGTCGTCGTTGGGGATAAAAAAGGGCAGGTCGGTGTAGGTTTAGGAAAAGCCGGAGAAGTACCTGAGGCAATTAAAAAAGCGGGTAAGCAGGCAA
>CAIYTD010000015.1 GCA_903928955.1 Oligoflexia bacterium
AAAAACCATTGGATGTATTGCCTGCCATAGTGGTCCTCACTTTAATGGTCCTGAACAAACAAAAGGATTCTATATGAAATTTCCTGTTATACCAAATACTAAATTCGCTAAAAAATATGAACTTGACCAAGACACAGGTCGTTTTAATATCACAAAAAAGGAAAGTGACAAAAATTTCTGGAGAGTCCCATCTTGGCGTAATGTTGAACTTACCGCCCCTTACTTCCACAATGGAAAAGTAAAAACTCTCAGCGAAGCAGTGAGAGTCATGGCTCAAACTCAACTAGCTAAAAATCTAGAAGATCAGGAAGTAAATGATATTGTAGCATTTTTGAAAAGCCTAACAGGAAAGCGACCTCAACAAATTCCACCTGTACTACCTGAATAAAAACTCTAACGTAAGATTCTATTATACGCCGACATCTTGAATGACACATCGAAGATGTCGGCCACCACTTTCAAGGAAAATAAATTAAATCTAAAGCTATTCCTTTTTACTCCAGGAACCACACCAACCGCCGGAACTTACGACTCCGGAAGTTAACATTTGACACTTACCCCAACTTTCATCTACTCGAGTATAAAGAGAGCAATTATGGCAAAATTGATTTTTTCCTTCAGACTTTTTTCGCTGAGGATATTTGGTATAATCAATATCTTTCACATGGTGTTTAAACCCAATAGCGGAGGCTACAGGATCTGATTCAGAGACTGCGGTTTGGCCCTCAGGAACTTTCGTATCCTTCCCCACTGCATAAGCAAATGGAGAAATGATATTACCTAAAAATCCAACACAAGGAACACTAACCGTAACTAATGCTGCTTTTTTAATAAATTCTCGTCTTGAATGTTGCATATTTACCTCTCTCTATAAATGATATACTCGTCTCAGACACGCTATTCAAACTCTGAGCTGCCTCAATAGTTCTATTAGTCCTATCACCTCTAGTCGCGTAGGTAAATATTTTGGATTTTTTGTTAATTCCCTGAATATCCTTTAGAGTTCAGCCTGCTGAATCATTCAGCTTAATTCCTTCTGTTCTTGCAATGACTGCAGTAGCTAAACAATTACCTAAAAGATTAATAGCTGAACGCCCCATATCCATAAAAGCATCGACACCTAAAATAAGAGCAAGACCTTCTAAGGGAATACCAAAAGCGGTAAGAGTTCCCGAAAGAACGACAAGAGAAGTTCTGGGTACTGCAGCAACACCTTTACTCGTTAGCATCAAAGTAAGCATAATTAATAATTGGCGATCGAGCGAAAGATCAATACCTGCTACTTGAGCAACAAAAACAGAAGCCAAAGAAAGATACAGTGTAGACCCATCCAAATTAAAGCTATAACCCATGGGCAAGACGAAACTTGAAATTCGCCTCGGCACACCTAATTTTTCAAGCCCATCCAATGCCATAGGATAAGCTGATTCACTTGAAGTGGTGGCGAATGCCCATAATACCGGATTTTTAACGCAACGAGAAAAAGCACGAACGGGAACTTTATAAATTTTGCAAATGGGATAAAGTACTAAGAAGATGAATAAGGCAAGCGCAAAATAGAGCGTACCCACTAATTTAACTAGAGGAACCATTACCTGCCAACCATGCTCACCCACAGCTGATGAAATAGCAGCACAAACGCCTATAGGGGCAAGATACATGATGTATCCTATAAACTGAAACATCACATTTGCCAGTCCTTCGCAAAAAGACAAAACAGGCTTAGCTTTATCCTTAACTGCTAAAACAGCAAAACCAAAAATGGTCGAAAATATAACGATCTGAAGGACATTTCCATGCACAACTGCTTCAGCAAAACTGGAAGGAAGCAAATGATCAATAAACCATTCAAAACTAATTTTTGTCGCGGAAAAAGAAGATAGACTATCCGTTTTTACTAAGCCAACCGGAATTCCTATCCCAGGCTTGATTATATTTACAACAAGCAGACCAAGAGCTAAAGCAACCGTTGTAATCACTTCAAAATAGATAAATGCTTTTAATCCCATATAACCCAGCTGCTTAAAGCTCCCTGCTGAAGCAATACCAGTCACTATGGTGGAAAAAATTAAAGGTGCAATAGCACACTTAATCCCATGTAAAAATAAGCTTTGAAATGGTCTAATCGCTGGAACCCATCCGGGAAATACAATTCCTATAAACAACCCTAAAAAAAGGCCAACAAAAATCCAAGTAGTTAGATTACTCCGCTTGAGAAAGGGGGAACCCTTCCGGCTTTTTGGATTCATATTATATTTCCTCTATAAACCTATTTCATTTAGGCAATTGAAATGCCGCTGGGATCGTGCGTTGCACTATATGTGATTTTCTGGGTGGAAGCAAATTTATCATCAATTAGTCACTACATCAAAATTTAAGACACTTTTTTGTAAATTTTGGGTTTCATATAGTTATCTCATTTACATATTCAGATTTCATTTTGCTCCTTCTAAATCAAAATCCCTTTGGATCACCTATTCAGTACTCAAATCTCTACTACAAAAGAAAATCCCTTTCTTTATCATTAATAAATAAATAGGAAACCAACTGAACTCAAGGATAAATGCACTGAAAAGAATAAATAGAACCCAATTGAAGTATTTGAGTAAGCTCATCTAATGCAGTTTGAACTTCATTTAAAAGACGAGGATCTGAAAGATCCTCCCAACTCATCCGATCTCGATAGTGCTTTCCAATCCAATGAGTCATTTGAATGTACAATCGTTCATTTAAAAAAACACCTAGATTACTTTTCGCTATTTCCTCGGCATTCAACACTACTCTCAATCGTAAACAAGCTGGACCACCTCCATTTTGCATGCTTTGCCGTAGATCAAAGTATTCAACTGACTGAATAGGGGAAGATGGATCAGAAAGAAGTTGTTCTAGGTACTTCTGAACAGAAGAGACTTCCTCACATTCTTTAGGTGCGATTAAAAGCATACCAGACTGATCTGGAGGCTGAATTAATTGCGTATTAAAAAGATACGAACGAATGACATCTTCTAAGCTAACCTGCGCAGAATCGACTGGAATAAAAATAAGTTCGCTTACATTTTTACCAGCTTTTTCTGAAACTCTTTTAAATTTTTCGTTCAATTCAGAAAGAACATTTTCTTGAGATACAAAGGCACTTTCATGATAAAAAAATACATTTTTGTTTCCCACGGAAACAACATCATTATGAAACACTCCCGCATCGATTGCCTCAGGATTTTGCTGAGCAAATACTACGTTTTGCTGTTGGAGTTGATGCAATCGAACAATAGCTTGAGATGATTCTAAGGTTTGCCTTGCTGGAAATTTTTTAGGCTCATGAGACACTGACCGAAACGCACTTCGTCCATATACAAAAAGATGTATACCTTCTTCTCCATAATCAGTACAAAATCGAGTATGATTTGCAGCCCCCTCATCACCCAAAGAAGAATGGGAAAGAAGCGCTGAGTGATGAACAAAGTAATGATCATTCGAAAAAATGGATCGAAGAATTCGACTTGTTGTCGGGTGTTCAATCGCTCGATGAAATTTAGAAACTAAATTAGCTGGAGTAAAATGGACTTTTCCATCGGCTGTATCTGTACTCGGCGCTACAGTTGCGGCATTAGCAGCCCACATACTTGAAGAAGAGCTACAAGCGCGAAAAATATCAGGTGAAGTTTTAGCTACTTTTTCCAAAATCTCTGCATCAGTACCCTGAAAACCAATTTGTTTAAACGTTAAAATATGAGGTCTTTCTTGAGGCGGAAGAAGAGCTTGTTTCACTCCATGAGTAGCTAAATACCACATTTTCTCTAAACCTTGAAGGGCAGCCTGTTTTGGATTTGAATGAAATTCACGAGAGTTTACGGAAGCTAAATTACCATAAGATAAGCCTGAATAATTATGAGTGGGACCAATCACACCATCAAAATTAACCTCAAAAGCATCCGATTTTTTCATTGAACTTCACCTTATCCGAAAATTTTATTTAAAAACCTTTGTATAATTCTCATTTTGTTACATTTATTGGAATTAAAAAAAAATTTTTATCTTATATTTTTACAGATATGAGTATTTCTGTAATTAAAACGATGCAACTCGAAATAACATGAGCATTCTGAATACATAAGCCTATCTTTTTATATATTAGTAATATATGAAAATTAATATAGCTATCTAATCTAACTCATACACAAAAAACTAAACTACTACGAGGCGGCGGGCAAACCTAGGAGATCAACGAAAAAAATAAACATATTTCCAGCACCTGAAAATAGAAAATATAATTATCTTATTCCTTTGCTTTTCAAATATCCTTTTAATGCTGCCGGATAATCTGTAATGATCCCGTCAACTCTCATCTCAATTAAGCTTTTCCAATCTTTTACTTCATTTGCTACCCAAGGAATAACACGAAATCCGGCCTGATGGATTTTAAAAACTTTCCTTTTACTTAAAAGCTTAAAATCTGGAGAAATAGTACTGGCTTGTACTTTTTTCCCAAGATTGATCATATTAATTTTAGAATCTTCAACAAGTAAGACTACATTTATACGAGAATCAATTTTTTTTGCTTCAATTAAAGTTCTAGGATCAAAAGACTGAAGGGTAATTCTATCCCAAAATCCACTTTTTCTAAAACTTGCAACCACTTTTTGAGCAAATTCCCGAGGGGAAACTGTATATTCTGGGTGATCTGGAAAACTTTTTGTTTCAATATTGAATCCAATTAATTTCGCATGTGGGTGAGAAGATTGATGAACCCAGTCAAAAACCTCCTCTAATGTAGGAATCCGCGTCCCTGGTACGGGAGTTTGCTTTTCAAAATAGAGATTTTTCAACTTCCCACAGTCAAATTGTTTTACTTCTGTGAGAGTCAGGGAATGAATAAGAGGTGGACTAATAATTTTCTCTCCATTGGGATCAAGACAAATTTCAGCATTAATATGCGGGTCATGACTTACTACTAAGATTCCATTTTTTGTAACTGCAAGATCCATCTCTAAAATATCCGTCTCAGAATTTAAAGCTGACTCAAATGCAGGAATAGTATTTTCAGGAAAGAGACCGCGAGTACCTCTATGCCCATGAACTTGAATATGAGGAATATCAGCACCCATTGAAATGCTCTCTAAACTAAAAAATAAGGAAATCCACAAAAGTTGAAATGCAATAATCAAAAACGCACACATAGAATGACTCTAGCCTCATATTAAATGAAAATTAATTCCAGACCTTAA
Source organism: Oligoflexia bacterium (assembly GCA_903928955.1). Classification (GTDB taxonomy): domain Bacteria; phylum Bdellovibrionota; class UBA1018; order UBA1018; family UBA1018; genus CAIYTD01. The sequence goes on from CAIYTD010000015.1 coordinate 5,223, forward strand.
TCTTCCCAAAGAAATTTAAAAAAATTCTGTCAATTAGAAGAACTATAGCGAATTTGCGTTACCATATTCTTTGATTACTGGGTAGCAAAGATTTTAATAAGGCTCAGCTCTCGATTTTTTTTACCCCAATTCAATGAAGTCTTTTAAAACTAACTCTTGTCTAAACCAAGCAACCATCTCCAACTCTAGCAGGCTAATCCACTTACTCTAATATTCTCTTTTTCTCTTCATTAAAATTTATGCTTGTCTCTTGGCCATTCGTGAAATATAAATATATGCATTTGAATCTTCAATTATTTACTGAATTTTTTAATACTATTCAGAAAGCCTGTTTACCTGGTATTTGGTCTAAAGGGGTAGCATTTGCTCGTACTTCAGCGGTTATTCAAGACATTTTTAGTGAGGATGAGATTAGTTGTCGCATTCAAGTCTCTGAACATTTGATCAGCCCAAAAGTTACTCTATGGCCAAAAGATGAAGATTGGTACTGCAACTGCAATGATCGAAATCAGGTTTGCCCTCACGTCGCAGCAGTAGTCATAGCACTCAAGCAACATGCATCATCAGGTACTATAAATGCGATGCAAACAAAAACTGGGCGATTGAGTTACCATTTCACGCGAAAAGATGGAAAACTCCTCTTTCATCGGTGGTTAATGAATGAAAAAGAACAAAATGAGCTTCTGACTGTATCACTTGTAAGTTTCATAGGAGGCATTAGCTCAGGAAGAATTAAGTTCCCAATGATCTCAGCAACACAAGAAGACTATGCAATCGATGGTGCTTTACAATCAAAAAATCAAGGCGAACTCGATCATTATACCCTACATTCACTTCTGAAAGCTTTATCCCATTGTTCCAACATTCAGCTAGATGGGCAACCTATTCAGGTTTCTTCAAAATCAATTCAAATTCAAGCAAAATTTTTAAAAGAGAAAACTGGATATAGACTCAAACAAGTGGAAGATCCAACCATTACTGAAGCTTTTGCTAATGGCGCTGTCTTATGCGGTGACCTTCTCAGAGCCGTTGAAATTCCACACTTAACAATACAGGAAAAAAATCTTCTTGCTGGTAATGGAACCTTTTTTAGAGACCAAGACCTGGAAATGGTACTCACTGAAATACTTCCAGATTTAGAAAAGAAAATGAAAATAGACTTCTCGACAATAGAGCTTCCACAAATACGCTCAGTCGCTCCGCATATAGTACTGAACCTTGAAGCTGATGCTACGGGTGAAATTTTATACGTTTTACCCATCTTAGTTTATGGAGAAGCTCATAAAAATAGAAATAAAAACGAGATTTGGACTTCTGACTTAGTAGCTGAGAAAGCGCTCATCAGAAAGCTACAAACTGAACTTCAATTAATACCAGGTCAGAGAGTCCAATTTACAGGCGAAGCTGCAATTGACTTTACTCTACGCGTAAAAACCTGGGAGAAGACAGGAAATGGAAGCGAAGCCTTCTCCGCGCCTGAATCTCTACTACCCCTGATAGAATTACAAAATGAAAGTTTTAATTTTTCGTTTAGCACTGGAACAACAGATAAAAAAGCCGATCCAAATCGAGTCATACTTGCATGGAGAGAAAATCAAAACTATGTACCACTCATATCAGGCGGCTGGGCTCAACTTCCTAAAGATTGGTTAGCAAAATATGGAGACCGTATAACTGAATTACTTGCTGCTCAAAACACAAAGAAAGCCCTTCCTCCTTACTTTCTGCCTGAGTTAACTCAACTCTGCGAAGAACTCCATCAACCCTATCCTGAAGCCTTTAAAAATCTCAATCAATTTTTGCTAAATGAAAACCATATCCAAGAGGTTTCACTGCCAAATGACTTAACAGTTCCACTCAGAAGCTATCAACACAAAGGAATCAACTGGCTCTGTTTTTTAAGAGACAGAAAAATGGGTGCAATGCTGGCAGACGATATGGGTTTAGGTAAAACACTTCAAGCACTGTGCGCACTTCAAGGTAAAACTCTTATTGTATGTCCGACAAGCGTTTTAAACAGCTGGGTCACTCAAACCAAACAATTTCGACCTACTTTATCTCTTTGCTTTTTTTATGGAAGTTCTAGGCAATTAGATTTATCAGTTGAAATTGTGCTTACGTCCTATGCGATTCTAAGATTAGACAAAGATATTTTAAATCGACATCATTGGGATACTATCATTCTAGACGAAGCACAAACTATAAAAAATTCTGAAAGTCAGATTGCCAAAGCTGTTTTTTCACTTCATGGGGACTTTAAATTGGCTTTGAGTGGTACTCCTATTGAAAATAAATTACAAGATTTATGGAGTCAGTTCCAATTTATTAATCCTGGACTACTAGGAAGACTAGAGACTTTTCAAGATCAATTTATTATACCCATATTGCAGGGAGATGAACAAACCGCGAAAAATCTTAGAAAACTTATTAAACCTTTTATACTTCGTAGACTAAAAAAAGAAGTAGCTCCTGAACTGCCACCTAAAACTGAAAAAGTTTTAATTTGTGAACTTAGCCTTGAGGAGCGGGAAGTCTATGATTCCATTTTAATCTCGACTAAAAAAGAGGTTTTACAGAAGCTTGAAAGCGGAGGAAGCGTTTTTTCTGCTTTAGAGCTTATTTTAAGGCTTCGACAAGCCTGCTGTCATATATCGCTAGTAACTGGAAAAGTAGAAAAAAATTCATCTAAGATTAACCTATTAACTCAAACTTTAGAAGATTCGCTTTCCATGGGTCATAGAGCTTTAGTTTTTTCACAATGGACATCTTACTTAGATCTGATTGAGCCCGCACTTGACTTTCACAAAATTAAATATAGCCGCCTAGATGGCACGACCAAAAATAGAGGCGAATTGGTCGAGCAATTTCAGTCTGACCTGGGACCTCAAGTTATGTTAATTTCTCTCAAAGCTGGAGGAATTGGCTTAACTTTAACGGCAGCAGATCATATTTTTTTAATGGATCCTTGGTGGAATCCGGCAGTAGAAGATCAAGCAGCTGACCGCTCACATCGAATTGGACAAGTCAATCCAGTTTTAATTCACCGTCTTGTAGCACAAGACACTATTGAAGAGCGCATACTTCAGCTTCAGCAAGCAAAACTCGCTGTTGCTTCCTCTATTTTAACAGACTCTAATATTTTTAGTTCCATGAGCCGTACTGACATTCTGAGCTTACTTACCTAACTTAAAAACAGACCAAAATACACCACATTCAGCTGCCTTTACAGTGCCTCTTTTAAAATACTATGTTAAGATTTACACTTGATAACAAAACAATACTTTCATTTTCTGCAACTTGTTTGTTTTCAACTCAGCTCCAAAAGTGTATCTATGAAACTAAATAAGGCAGAAAAACGCCTGGCTCTAAAATTTTAGCTTTATTTAGAATAAGCTTTAACGCTAATCATCTTTAGATCAAAAAGCTCTTATGATTTGGAGCCCACTAAGTGTGTTGAGACCTACGTTTTTCTTTATAGTGAATAAAAAGTGAGTCGTTGAATGGTTAGCAATATATCAAAAGATCAAACTATGAAGACTTTTAAAAAATTTTTAAAAGCCTTTTTACAAGAAGAAAAAGAAGATCTATGGATTTTAGTTCTCTACGGAATTTGCGTTAGCATTTGTAGCTTAATAACGCCAATCGCTGTACAAGCATTTGTAAATACAATTGGATTTGGACTTCTTCTACAACCTATACTCATTTTAACATTAATTGTTTTTACAGTTTTAATTTTTTCAGGAACGATGTCAGCACTACAAACATATACTGCTGAGCTTTTACAGCAAAGGTGTTTTGCAAACGTTGCAATCGCTTTGGGTCAACGAATTCCTCTAGTTGATTTTAAGCACTTCTCTAAAAATAAAAATCTATATGAAATTAACTATTTCCTAGAAATAGCAACAATTCAAAAAATGAGTACAGTACTTATCCTTGAGGCTACCTCTGTAATTCTTCAGGTAGTATTTGGGATGATTTTACTAGCATTTTATCACCCTTTTTTACTCGGCTTAAATTTAATAGTTCTATTGTTCATTTTAGTATTTGT
>CAIYTD010000016.1 GCA_903928955.1 Oligoflexia bacterium
GACCCAATAGTGATTATTCAGTCTCCAAGGGTGCGGCGTCTCTTCTAGTAAAATATTACGGGGAAATTATAGGATTTCCTTGTGCTAATTTGCGACTTTATTCCATCTACGGGCCGTGGGAAGAACGGGATCGGCTTATTCCGACGCTCATTTCAAATGGGTTGCAGGGTAAATTCCCCCCCTTTGCAGATAAGAAAATTTCTAGAGATTTTCTTTATGTGGACGATTGTACCCGCGCCTTTGTATTGGCGGCTTTAACCGTGTGTAAATCACGACCAGGGCTATCTTTGAACATTGGCACCGGGTATCAGGCGTCACTGGAGGATATGGCAACGAAAGCGAAGGCGATTTTCAATATTCCAGGCGAGCCTACCTTCGGGTGTATGCCTAATCGCAAATGGGATCTTTCAAACTGGTACAGCAATCCAGAGTTGGCGCATCAGGAGATGCATTGGGAGCACCGGATCAGTCTTGAAGAGGGCTTGAAATTGTCCGCCAATTGGGAGCAAGCGGCAGCAGAAGTCATCCGATTTGGGGTCACACCCCGCAAAGACAAGAAGATATCAGCCGTCATTGCTTGCTATCGGGACCACGAAGCAATTCCTATAATGTATGAACGGCTTACGAAGGTATTTCAAAAGGAAGGGGTGGATTATGAGATTATTTTTGTCAATGATCGTAGCCCCACACAAGATGAAGACGTTATTGCCAGTTTGTGTCAGCGTGATTCTCATGTGATTGGGGTGTCCCATTCTAGAAATTTTGGTTCTCAATCCGCATTTCTGAGTGGAATGGAAGTGGCAAACGGAGACGCGTTAGTCTTAATGGATGGGGACCTCCAAGATCCTCCCGAGCTGATCCCAGAGTTTATGAAAAAGTGGTCCGAAGGCTTCGACATTGTCTATGGTGTCCGATTAAAGCGAATAGCGCCGTTGTATATGCAGGTACTCTATAAGGTTTTCTATCGCATTTTCAAGATTCTCTCGGATATTGACATTCCAGTCGATGCAGGTGATTTTTCACTGATTGACCGAAAGGCAGTGGATCAATTGGTGATTCTCCCGGAAAAGGACGTATTCCTCCGTGGTCTCAGAGCTTGGGTTGGCTTCAAGCAAGCTGGAGTTTCTTACGTGCGGCCTGAGCGCCTTTTTGGCAAAAGCACGAATAATTTCTTCAAAAATATCTGGTGGGCAAAGAAGGCAATCTTTTCGTTTAGTGTGAAGCCATTAGAATATATTCAGCGCGCTTCGGTTCTTCTTTTTTTGACAAGTGCTGCAGCTTCCGTCTTCTACCTAGGATATTACTTTATGGGCCCTCGCACGGCTGCACCGGGCGTTACGACCATAGTTTTACTCGTTTTAGGAATGGGCGGAGTTCAATTGTTTTCTGTCAGCGTCCTAGGGGACTATTTAGGCAAGGTTCTGGAAGAAGTGAAGGGTCGCCCACGATTCATTCGATCCCGTATTATGCGTGGGCAAGAGGTCATCGACACAAAAGAAGAGATTCTCAAATACGTCTCGAAAAGCAGGGAAGAGCGTTCTATTTTTCTGAGCTGAAACAAGCGAGTGACCTACTTTTGAAATAGTTGTAACATCCATTCGCCATGGGTCCATTCCTGTTTGGGTGCATATCCCAACTTGATTAATATCGGTATGACACGTGATCCCCAAATCAATTTTTTTGAGGAAAGGACAAAACCTTCGTTGCGTGGAAAAGAATGGAGCCATCTAGTGAAATAAACTTTCTGCCGACTTTCTGGGAGTATTCCTAGCTGAGATTCAGGAGCAACGGGTATCCAAAAACGTTGCACATGAGGAGGCTTGTCTGGGTAGACAAGTAAATGATCCCAGATAAAGGCTATCGGTTCAGAATGCGTAAGGCCTGCGGATTTTAAAAGATCATCAATTTCAGCGGCCCAAGTATAGCCATCCAACGGCCCCTGGCGAAAAGTGCCTGAAGATAAATATCTAACCCGCTCAGCATAGACATTTTTAAAGTTTGGATTACAAAAGACAGCGGTTACAGGAATAATAAGAGCCGGCAGAAACATCAAGAATTTTGAGCGCCATCTATTCTGCAGAGCTTTTGGTAAAGCAGAGGTGGCCAGTAAAATGCAGAGCAGATGGATCGGCAAGAGGTTCAAAATGTTATTTTGATGGCTTCTCGACGCATAATAGCTGCTGGTTGTCCAAAACAAAAACAGACAGGCTACCAGAGTCGCTCTTGAATGTTTTAGTTCTGCCTGGGTGAGTGCAGATCTTGCCAGGTAAAGTAAAAGAGCAAAAACACCTACCAAATACCATACCGCACCTTTAGTCTCGACCGGCAAACTGCCGAATCCATGCGCATATGCTAGAGGATATTCCACAAAAGCTTTCCAATCGGGAGTGATCCCCTTAATGGTAATGTAAAAAAGTGCAATGGATCCGATTGCCGTTAGAAAGATCCCAAGCGGCAAGCCGAGCCATCTCAAAATATTTGTTTTTGAGAGCGACTCAGAATTCCAAAGGAGTAAGCAACAGGCAGGCAACCAAACGGCGCTACAGTATATGGCACTTTCGGCGGACCATAGTACTCCGATGATCCAAAGTAAATTTGCCAGTACTAAATGAAACGTAGATATTCCTTTTTTAGAGGCTTTTGTTTCAATAAAAAAAACTGCAACCAATAGGGTTTCACTGAAAATAAAGCGAAATGGCCCAACACTCGGATAAGCCATTGTACCAGAGAGTTTTAAATCCCAGCCTGGACACAGGAAAAGAAAAGCAAAAATCACAGGAAATACAAGTGCTCGACCCACGCTCGACGTGAAGATGCGCATCCATAGCTGGAAAAAAATAACAGTCGAGATGAGGTAAAAGGTAGCAACAACGACGTAGAGATTCTGAAAGCTATTGGCACCAGGTAACGCCGCTATCAAAGCGATATTTAAAAACCCATATTGACTGGGAACATCATGCAGAAGCCATCCCCCCTCCCGAACGAGTTCAGCCGGGCCAGTAAAATAACTCCAATGATGAGCAATGCTCCCGCCATCAATATAGGAGCTGAGTGGAAGCACAAGGAGCAATAAAGTGAATAATGTGAAGCCTCGCCGTCGGCCGGCAGTAATGCTTTGCCCACTACTTGGATGCTTCTGAAGGAAGCTTTCGCAAAGTCCAAAATAAGTAAATAAAAAGAAAAGACATCCAAAAGCGCATGTCTGGAAAGGCCCGGAGAGGATAAATTCCGCGAATTTATCTGTGGGCCAGTAGATGATTTGACCCGCAACCACCCACATCGAGGAAAGCGATAAAAACCTATAAACGAGTCCTTTGCGGGTGCCTTTTATCAGCCATTCTGCTGTCAGCTGCAGAAATGATAGGCCCATTGAGAGCAGGATTGAGCGGGTTGAGCCAATCCATGCCGCTATAATCCAAAAACCCGAAGTGAGTAACCACTGCAGTATCTCGCGCCATTTAGAAGATAAGTGGAATCGACTACGTATATTTTGTGAAAAAAGGGAGATAGGGAAAAAAGCTAATAAACTTAAGTAAATAATTGTATCGCGTGTTTTGAGCGGAAGGTGTCGCAACAGATAGCCTAGTGTGAATACCGAAATAAATACCGTACCAATGGTTTCAAGTCCTTGCCAATGTTCATTGCTTGGGGAATTGCGCGAGCCTTTGTTTATATTTTTCATGTATTTTCAAAGACAAATCTATACTTCGCAATCAAAATGGAGTGAATCAAAATTATACCCTATCTTTCTGCGGTGATAAAAAGCGATTGTGCCATATTTCTAAAAAATGGCATTTTTTCCAAGACCGCTCCCAATAAAATGGACGGCTTAATCATAAAAGTGGGGATGCCCGGCAAAAGAAAATCCCTATACTCCACTTGGATATTCTTAAAGCCGGCGGTGGTGAGCTTCTGAATGATAAATCTTTTAGAAAAGGCCATTTCTTCGGGCTCAAGCCGTGCTTTGTGGCGTAGCCAAGGGTAAGAAAATATGAGGTAGACGTAGGGATTTTGAATGTTGGGCTCAAGAAAAGCGATTTTTCCATTAATGTTGAGAAGCTTTTTTATATTGTGAAAAGCCTCATCTAGGTGATGATAGAGATGGTGTAAAATGCCGTCTCCGACAATATAGTCGAATGTCTCACCTTTGAATTGCTCCGCCCGATTAAAGTCTAGAACTTCGTATCGAAGTCCTTCTGCCTGATAAGACTTTCTAGCCTGTTCGATAAAAGGCACGCAAAGATCGGTCCCGAGTACTTTCTTGCCGGTTTTCTGCGCTAGCCAGAATGCTTTTGTCCCGATACCGCAGCCGATTTCCATGATGGCTTGATTTCTGTTAATATCCATCTGATTCACTAGATAGTCGCATCTGCGTTGGGCGCGAATGCGGGTAGCAGGGCTGTCGGCCCAGACTTGATTGAATCCGCGATCGTCTGTAAAGTCTACCGTGCTCATTTCGTGAATCTCACCGTATAGCCAAGAGGGTCGTCTTCTGACCCCAAACTGAACAAGATACAAAGATGGGCTGCCAATATCGACAGACCAAGAACAGGAAGTGTCAACACCCAGACAGGAATCCAAAGTAATTGAGAGAGCTTCGCAGGAAAAATGTTTCTGCACCATAAAACGATCATCTTTGAAACAATAGAAACAGCGTCAGTTCCACGTGCGGTTATTTGGACTTCGCCGAACTGAGAAAACATCGTTTTCAAGCTGCTAGGAGTGTACCTAAAGAAATCATACGGAATGTAGTGATAGCGAGCGCTCCATGGAATGGTAACAATGCCACTTCCTCCTTTTTTAGTCACGCGGTACATCTCTTCGATGAGTTTCTGATACTTTTCGACGTGCTCCAGAACTTCGGTGCAAATCAGCGCATCAAAATAACCATCTTCGAACGGAATATTTTCCCCGTCAAACTGAGTAATGTCCGGGTTGCGATAATCAAATTTTTCAGCATCGACAATATCAATGCCGATATATTGAGCTGTTGATGGACTCAGTAAAAATTTAAACGGGGACTGACCACAGCCAATATCTAAAACTTTGCCTTTAAAATGAGGCAGTACATTTTTAAGGTCTCTATAGACTGTCGCCATCTGTAGGTCCAGGAGCATCCGGCCGTGGTATTTACATTTACCTAAAAAATCTGAGGGAGGACTCATTGAAAGTGGGCGAAAGCCTTCGTAGTTGGCGCACATGGCGCATATGGTTACATGATATTCTTGGCCAACACAAGGCAGTTGGGATTTCGTCTCATCATTTACCCCATTTTGTGATGGAATTTGAGAGTAGCTTCACAATCGTTAGTTCTAACGACTCAATTACTGTATCCCAAAAAATTCGAGCGCTGTGAGTATTTCCTTCTACGATTCCGTCGCCGTTCCGCGCTTTCGGACCTCAACACCAGCCTACTCTGTTTTCTTTTCGAAACGTGCGTAGAGCTAACTGTATTTAGTGGTCTTTGAAGATCATTTCTTCAAACTGTACTAATCTATTGATTTTAAGGAGTTAAGCTGTTATTTTGGGTTTTCTATGCTCCCTCGTTTAGCTTCTTCTGCTCTTTTGCAATTGGGCAGTCAGTATCCTGTCACAGTCATCACAGGACCGCGTCAAGCAGGGAAATCTACGCTTGCAAAAACACTTTTCCCAAATAAGCCTTATATTTCTTTAGAGAATTTAGATGAGCGTGAGTTTGCTCAGAGTGATCCACGCGGTTTTTTAAAGCGTTATCTCGAGGGAGCAGTCTTCGACGAGGTTCAAAGGTGTCCAGAGCTTCTTTCTTATATCCAGACTGTCGTAGATGAAAAGAATCAACCCGGTCAATTTATTTTGACTGGCTCAGCACAGCTAACCCTTTTGACTGCAGTGTCTCAGAGTTTGGCCGGGAGAGCTGCTCTATTGAGCCTTTTACCTTTTTCATGGATGGAGCTGAAGTCGGCTGGACTGATCGGAAATCAGTTCGAGCAGCTTTTATTTCAAGGATGTTATCCGCCTATTTATGATCGTCATTTAAGTCCAAATGACTGGTATAGTGATTATATTCAGACTTATATTGAAAGAGATATTCGGCAAATTTTAAATATTCAAAATCTAGGAACGTTTCAAAAGTTTTTGAAGCTTTGCGCAGGGCGAGTAGGTCAACTCTTGAATCTTTCGAGTCTTGCAAGCGATTGCGGTATCTCTCATTCGACCGCGACTCAATGGCTGAATTTATTGGAAGCTACCTATATTGTATTTCGGGTCCAACCCTATTTCAAAAATTTTTCAAAAAGGCTTGTGAAAACCCCTAAGCTTTATTTTTATGATTCTGGTTTGATCTGTAGTCTTTTGAGAATAGAGTCATCGAGTCAACTCGAAACTTATTCCAGTCGAGGGAGTATTTTTGAAAGTTGGGTGGCATCGGAAATTTTGAAGAAATTTTTGAATCATCATCGGAGACCTACTCTCTATTTTTGGAGAGATCATAAAGGAATGGAAGTTGATTTTTTGATTGAGCATGGAGATCGGCTTCTTCCTTTGGAAGTCAAGTCAGGGAGTACAGTCGCATCCGATTGGTTTGATAGTCTTAAATTTTGGCAAGAGCTAGCAAAACCTTATTCTGAGAAACCCTGGGTGATTTATGGAGGAGAGGACCGTCAGTCTCGTTCTTCCGCAGAAATAGTGCCTTGGAATCAATTAGATGAGTTTTTGGAGAAAATTTAATGAAAAAAAGGGCTAAGTTATTTCAGCTGATACTCGCGGTATTGAGTCGCTATTCGCAAGTTCAGCTTTGCATTGTTTATGGATCCTTCGCTTCTGGCACAGCAACGGAGAAGAGTGATGTGGACCTCGCTATTGCTTGTGATTCAGAACTTTCGGTAGAGAAGAGAATGGAAATAGCATTACAACTTTCCAGTTGTTTAGGTTGCGAGGTGGATCTTGTCGACTTGAATCGACTGAATGGATTACTTCTCAGTGAAATTCTTACTCATGGTAAAATTTTGATTAAAAAAAGTGATGAAATTTATGCTCAATTTGTGAAAAGACATCTTTATTACCAGGCAGATTTTAGACCACTATTTGATAGAATTCTGAAGATACGAAGGGAAAGATTTATCCATGGGTGATAAAATAGACCGTAAAATCATTGATGTAAAATTTGAATCAGTGCGACGATGTATTGAGAGAATTGAATCTAAGAAACCATTGTCTTTGAAAAAACTGGAGATTGATTTTGATTTGCAAGATATTATCTCTGTTAATTTAGAACGAGCGATTCAAAATTCGATCGATATTGCAGCAATGATGAACTCACAATTACAAGGGCCTGCTCCTGAAACCATGGCAGAGTGCTTTGACAGAATCCATCAGGAGAACGTAATTAGTGAGCTTGTTTGTAATCGAATGAAAAAGTCGATTGGTTTTAGAAATTTATTGGTTCATGAA